>JAEWKL010000724.1 GCA_023386115.1 Pseudomonadota bacterium | reverse complement strand
CATGCCCTTGCACGCCGCCCCCCAGCGCCCGCCTTTTTTGATCGGAACATCACGGGACGACGCACGATCTCCTGACGGCATCCGCCATCGAAGGGAGACGTGATCCATGACCAAGCTGACCATCCCGGCCCTCGCCGCCCTGATCCTCGCCAGCACCGGCACGGCTGCGCTCGCCGACAAGGTCGGGGCCGATTGGATGCCGATCGGACAGGTGATCCAGAAGGTCGAGGCCGCCGGCTACACCATGATCTCCGAGATCGAGGCCGATGACGGGCACTGGGAAGGCGAGGGGATGAAGGACGGCAAGCCGATGAAGTTCAAGGCCGATCCCCGCACCGGCGCCATCCTGTCGGAGAAGCCCGGCAAGTAGGGCAGCAGCCGGAGCCGGCGGAAAAGATCGTCTCGGCGAGGGCGCGCCCCCGGCAAGCGCTGGATTCCGGCGCGCGGGAGGCGCAAAGGTGACGCGCTTTCCGTTCCACCAGCGAAATCGTCCCATGACCGCGATCCCCGCCCTCGCCGACCTCCAGGCCCGCTACGCCGCGCTGCAGGGGCGCGGCCTCAAGCTCGACATGACCCGGGGCAAGCCCTCGCCCGAGCAACTCGACCTGTCGGAGGGGCTGGCGGCCCTGCCCGGCAACCGCGACCACCGCACCGAGGCTGGCGAGGATGCCCGCAACTACGGTGGCGTGCAGGGCTTGGCCGAGGTGCGGGCGCTGTTCGCTCCCGTGCTCGGTGCCGCGGCGGAGCGGATCGTCGTCGGCAACAATTCGAGCCTTGCCCTCATGCACGACTGCATCGTCTACGCGCTGCTGAAGGGCGTGCCCGGGGGGCTGCAGCCGTGGTCGAAGGAGGAGGCGATCCGCTTCCTCTGCCCGGTGCCGGGCTACGACCGCCACTTCGCCCTCTGCGAGACCTACGGCATCGGCATGGTGCCCGTTCCGATGACGGCCGAGGGCCCGGACATGGACGTGGTCGAGCGGGAGGCCCGCGATCCCCGGGTGAAGGGAATGTGGGCGGTGCCGCAATATTCCAACCCGGGCGGTGAGACCTACAGCGACGCCACCATCGAGCGGCTCGCCCGGATGGAGACCGGCGCGCCGGACTTCCGGCTGTTCTGGGACAATGCCTACGCGCTGCACCACCTGACCGGGCGCCGGCCGAAGCTCCGCAACATCCTCGAGGCCTGCGCCGAGGCCGGCCACCCGGACCGGGCGATCGTCTTCGCCTCGACCTCGAAGGTGACGCTGGCCGGCGCGGGCCTGGCGATGCTGGCCTCCTCCGAGGCCAATATCCGCTGGTACCTCGCCCATGCCGGCAAGCGCAGCATCGGGCCGGACAAGCTCAACCAGCTGCGCCACATCCGCTTCCTGCGCGACCAGGCCGGAATCGACGCCCTGATGGACGGCCACCGCCGCCTGCTGGCCCCGAAGTTCCGCGCGGTGACCGAGACCTTGGGCCGCCATCTCGGCGGCACCGGCGTGGCGCGCTGGAGCGAGCCGGAGGGCGGCTACTTCATCCTGCTCGAAGTGCCGGAGGGCTGCGCCGCCCGCGTGGTCACGCTCGCCGCCGGCTGCGGCCTTGCGCTGACGCCGGCCGGTGCCACCCATCCCTATGGCCGCGACCCGCAGGACCGCCTGCTGCGCCTTGCCCCGTCCTATCCGAGCCTCGCCGAGGTCGAGGCCGCGGCGGAGGTGGTGGCGACCTGCGTGCTGCTGGCCGCCGCTGAGAGCCAGGAGTCCGGCGGGAGCGGGCGGGTCGCGGCCTGAACGCCCAGGAGGGAGAACGGCGGCAGGCCTGATGCTGGCGAAGACCGCTCGCACGCGCAGCGCCAGCATCGCGACCATTGATCTGATCCCACCCGCGATCTCATGGTGAGGTCGCGGGTGGGACACGGCAGGCCACGTCGAGCAAGTCTCAAGCCCGGCCGATCGAGGCCCGGTAATCGCGCGGAGTCACGCCGTAGGCCTGCCGGAACGCCCGGCTGAGGAGGGCGCCGTTGCCGAAGCCGTAGGCCTCTCCGATTTCACCGATGGACCGCCGGTCGAGCGGATCGTCGAGGGCCGCGCGGACCGCCGCCAGACGCTGGCGCGCGAGGGAGCGTACGATCCCGCCTTCCGGCTCGAACAGGCGGTAGAGCTGCGAGCGTGACAGGCCGAGCGCCTTCGCCATCGCGTCGATCCGGAGCGGCGTGCGGAGATGGCCGCGGAGGAACTGCTTGGCGGTCCGGAGCCGGGCGGCATCGAGCGGGGTTCTCGCCCGTTCGGCCGCCTCCAGGCTCGGTCGCGCGCAGGCCGCAACCATGTGGAGCGTGGCCTGGGCGATGTGGGCCGCGTCCGTCGTCGTGATTGCGTGGCTGTGCGCGGCCAGGCTCCGCAGGTGATCGGCGAGGAGGCGGCCCGCGCCGCCATGCAGGATCAGCCCGTGCAACGCCTCCTCGTCGGGCAGCACGGAGGCCACGGACGAGCGCGGCAAGGCGAGGATCAGCGAGCCCGTTTCCGGCACCCGGCTGCGGCGATAGGGCTGCGACAGGTCGTTGAGGCTGACCGCGCCCACCGGGACGTCCGTGACGCCGCGCTCGGTCTCTACGCTGTAGGCATGCTGGCTCAGATGCAGGATGAAGCCGTCCTGGCCGTCGCGCCGGATCTGGGATCGGGACCGGGCAGGCCCCTGGGGAGCCGCGTTCATGACCCGCAACGCCATCGGACCGACCAGGGTCGTCTCGATGCTGCCCGAAAATCCGACCGGATCCGCGTCGAGGGCGTGAGCCGAAAACAGCGTGCGCCATGCCTCGAAACGGTCGCGCTCGGGCAGGCTGTCCGTGGTGAAGAGGGACCGGGGTACGAGGCTCACGGGCAGGTCGGTTCGATCGGGATGGCGGACGATGTTAGCTCCTGCCGCGTGGCGGGCCAGCTTTATTCGGGACACACGCGACGATCGCCCGTCGCCCCGCGGCACGAGCGACCGGTGACGGCCGCCGCTCCCGGCCGGAAGCCGGGCCTCGGCCATCCGGTTCCGGCGGGAACGGCGCGCCATCCCGTCAATGGATCGCGGCCGCCGTAGCCGCCGGCGCGCCCGGCTCCGCCGGGACATGCCCCGGCGCCGGCCTGCGGCGGGAGAAGAGCAGGATCAGCACCGGCAGGATGACGAGGATCAGGAACGGCGCCAGGCTCATGCCGCCCACGACCACGAGGGCGAGGGGCTTCTGCACCTGTGAGCCGACCCCGGCCGAGAAGGCGGCCGGGAGGAGGCCGACGCCGGCGACGACGCAGGTCATCACCACCGGGCGCATCTGGGTCGTGCAGGTGCGCAGCATCGCCTCGGCCCGCTCCTCGCCGCGGGCGATCAGGCCGTTGTAGTGGGTGAGCACGATGATGCCGTCCATCACGGCGATGCCCAGGAGCGCGATGAAGCCGATGGCCGCCGAGACCGAGAACGGGGTCTCGGTGACGGCGAGGGCCAGGACACCGCCGGCCACGGCCATCGGGATCACGCTGAGCGCGAGCAGCGTGTCGACGAGAGAGCCGAAATTCACGAAGAGCAGCACGGCGATCAGCAGGATCGCCAGCGGCACCGTGACCGAGAGGCGGGCGAGCGCGCCCTGCATGTTGTTGAACTCGCCGACGAGCTCCAGCCGGTAATCCGGCGGCAGCTTCACCTCCTGCGCCACCCGTTCGCGGGCCTCGATGATGGTGCTGCCGAGGTCGCGGTCGCGCACGCTGAACTTCACCGGCAGGTAGCGCTCCTGGCCCTCGCGGTAGATGTAGGCCGGCCCTGAGACCAGCTCGACGTCGGCCACGGCGCTCAAGGGAATCTGGACGATCGCGCCGCCCTGCGTCTGGCCGGCGATGCGCAGCTCGCGGATGGCGCGGACGCTCTGGCGGTACTGCGAGGCCAGGCGCACGATGATCGGGTAGTGGCGCTCGCTGCCGGTGTCGTAGAGCTCGCCCGCCGCGTCGCCGCCGATCGCGGTGCGCACCGTGGTGTTGATGTCGCCGGGAGTCAGGCCGTAGCGGGCGGCCCGGGTGCGATCGACGTTGATCTGCACCGTCGGCTGGCCGAGCGAGGTGAAGACGCCGAGATCGGTGACGCCGGGCACGCGCTTCAAGGTTGCTTCGACTTGGCGCGCCAGGTCGGTGAGGGTCTGCAGGTCGGGCCCGAACACCTTGAACGAGTTCTCGCCCTTGATGCCCGACACCGCCTCGGCGACGTTGTCCTGCAGGTATTGCGACAGGTTGAACTCGACGCCCGGGAACTCGGTCCGCAGCCGCTCCAGCAGGGCGCCGGTCATCGCGTCCTTGGTCATGCCCTCGCGCCATTGCTCGGCGGCTTTCAGGGGCGCGAAGAACTCGCCGTTGAAGAAGCCGGCGGCGTCGGTGCCGTCGTCGGGCCGGCCGTGCTGCGAGACCACGCGCTCGACCTCCGGCACCTCGGCGATCACCCGGCGGATCCGGTTGACGTAGAGGTTGCCCTCCTCCAGCGAGATCGTCGCCGGCATGGTGGCCCGGATCCAGAGGTTGCCCTCCTCGAGCTTCGGCAGGAATTCGAGGCCGAGATTGCGCCCCTCCACCGCCACGCCGAGGCCGATGAGCGCGGCGAGGCCGAGCGTCAGGGTGCGGTGGGCGAGCGCGGCCCGGATCACCGGCCGGTAGAGTCGGTCGAGGGTCCGGACCAGGATCGTCTCGACCTCGTGGATGTGCTCCGGCAGCAGGTAGGCCGAGAGCACCGGCGTCACGGTGAAGGTGGCGATGAGGCCGCCCGCCAGCGCGTAGGCGTAGGTCTGCGCCATCGGCCCGAAGATGTTGCCCTCGACACCCGACAGCGTGAACAGCGGCAGGAAGCCGGTCACGATGATGATGGCGGCAAAGACGATCGAGCGGCTGACGTCGGAGGAGGCGAGCGCGATCAGCCCGAGCTTGCGCGGCATGCCCTTGGCGCCGACGAGGCCGGGGGGCAACGGCGGCCCATGGCCCGAGAGGCGGCGGAAGATCGCCTCGACCATGATGACCGTGCCGTCGACGATCAGGCCGAAATCGAGGGCGCCGACCGACAGGAGGTTGGCCGATTCGCCGCGCACCACCAGGATGATGACGGCGAAGAACAGCGCGAAGGGAATCGTCGCGACGACGATGAGCGCGCTCCTCAGGTTGCCGAGGAACAGCCACTGCACCACCAGGATCAGCAGGATGCCGACCATCATGTTGTGCAGGACGGTGTGGGTGGTGACGGCGATGAGGTCGGCGCGGTCGTAGATGCGCTCGATGCGCACGCCCGGCGGCAGGATGCCGGCGGTCTCGATCTTCGCCACTTCCGCCTTCACCGCCTCGATCGACGGGGTCGAGCGCTCGCCGCGGCGCATCAGGACGATGCCCTGGACGATGTCGTCGTCCTCGTTCATGCCGGCGATGCCGAGCCGCGGCTGGTGGCCGATGGTGATGGTGGCGACGTCCTTCACCAGGACCGGGGCGCCCCCCGACTGCGTCAAGACCGTCTCGCCGATATCGTCGACGGAGCGGATCAGGCCGACGCCGCGCACCACCGCCGACTGGCTCCCCAAGGTGATGCGGTTGCCGCCGACATTGAGGTTGCTGTCGTTGAGGGTCTTGACCACGCCCGACAGGGTGAGCCCATGGGCCATCAGCCGGTCGAGGTCGACGCCGATCTCGAAGGTCTTGGTCTTGCCGCCCCAGCCGATCACGTCGATGACGCCCGGCACGGCGCGGAAGCGCTTGCGCAGGACCCAATCCTGCAGGGTCTTGAGGTCGAGGACGCTGTAGCCGTCCGGTGCGACGAGCTTGTAGCGAAAAATCTCGCCGATCGGGCTCACCGGCGAGATCGTCGGCTTGGCGCCGTTCGGCAGCGCGTCGAGCTGGGCCAGCCGGTTGAGCACCTGCTGCTCGGCTTCGCGGTAGCTGTTGGCGAAGCCGAATTGCAGCTTCACGTCGGACAGGCCGTAGAGGGAGACGGTGCGGACCTGCTTCAGGTCGGGGAGCCCTGAGGTGATCACCTCGATCGGTACCGTGATGTAGCGCTCGATCTCCTCGCCCGAGAGGCCCGGCGCCTGGGTGATGACGTTCACCATCGGCGGCGTCGGGTCGGGATAGGCCTCGATGTTGAGGCTCTGGAACGCCGCGAGCCCGCCGATCAGCAGGGCCACGAAGGCCAGGACGACGAGGGCGCGCTGGCGCAGGGCGAGGCCGACGATGCCGGTCATGGCCGTTGGATCCGAAGATGCGGGGTCGGAAAAGGTGCGGAAGCGGTGCGGGTCAGCTCTGGGTCGACATCCGGTCGATGAAGAGCGAGCCGCGGGAGATCACCCGCTCGCCTTCCGCCAAGCCGTCGAGGATCTCGACGGTGGAGCCGTCGACGATGCCGGCCCTGATCGGCCGGTTCTCGACCGAGTTGTCCGGCTTGAGCACCCAGACGCTGGCCTTGCTGCCCTCCAGGATCACGGCGGCGCGGGGCACGGCGTGCGACAGGGTCTCGCGCTCGTTGATGATGCGGACGCTGGCATACATCTCGGGCTTGAGCAGGCCCTGGCGATTGTCGATCTCGGCCCGCACGGTGATGCGCCGGGTCGTCGGATCGACCGAGGTGCCAATGAAGTTGATCCGGCCCTCAAACTCGCGCTCCGGATGGGCCGGCACGCGGAAGGTGACCTTCTCGTCCATCTCGACCTTGGCAGCGTCGGATTCGCGCAGCTGCGCCACCAGCCAGACCTTCGACAAATCGCCGATGATGTAGGACGGGTCGCCGCTCGAGCCGACATACTGGCCCGGGCCGATCTTGCGCTGGATGATGGTGCCGCTGAGCGGGGCGTTGATCGGGGTGTTGGGGTTGATCGCCGACCCCTTCTGCAGGGCCGCCATCTCCTCGTCGCGCAGCCCGAGGATGCGCAGGCGGTTGCGCACCGCCTCCAGCCCGACCTCGGCGGTGCGATTGTCGTTGGTCGCGCTGGTGAGGTCGTTCTGGGCGACCTGGAGATCGCGCAGGGTCGTGGCCCGGGTCTCGAACAGGTCGCGCTGCCGTTTCTCGGCAGCCTGCGCGAAGGTGAGCTGCGAGCGGCTCTTGTTCAGCACGTTGAGGGCGGCGAGATAGTCGTTCTGGGCCTGCACCATCTCGTTGGCCTGGACCGAGAACAGCGGATCGCCGCGCTTCACCTGCTCGCCGGTGCGGGCGAAGATCGCGATGACGCGGCCGGGATAGGGCGAGAAGACCGGCGTCGCCTGGTACTCGTCGACCCCGATCTTGCCCTCGGTGACGATCTCCTCGAAGAACCGGCGCTTGGCCACCGGCTCGCTCGAGACCGTCGCGAGCTGGGACGGGGTGAGGGTGAAGCCCTTGGCCCCCTGCGGCCTGGCCGGCACATCCGCGAAGGCGGTGATCGGCTCCTGGCGGTGGCTCGGACGCAAGGTGGTGTAGGCGAAGACCGCCCCGGCGGCCACGACGGCCAGGACGACGACTTGGCTGATCGGTCTCAGCGTCCGGGGCATGTTCGTCACACTCTTCGTCGGCAGGCGCGCCGCTGCGGCGCGACGGGGATGACCGATCGGCAACGCGCGGGCAACATTGAGCCGAACTTGCTGACGCAAGCGTGAATAACGCTCGGATCCGATCCGTTCCGGGCCGAGTGTGCCGCCGGCGATACATTCGGCCGCAGGAGATCGCGGGCGGCATCGGAGACGTCCGGGGTTGCGGGTCGGCCCGGGTTCCGGGTCACGCCTCCGGCGCGAGCAGGGCCGCCACCCGGGCCGCCAGCTCGGCGGAAGGGAAGGGCTTCTCCAGCACCGAGAAATCCGCCGGGATGCGCGCCGCCTCGGCATGGCCGGTGACGAGCAGGAACGGCAGGGCGGGCCAGCGCGCGCGGACCGCCTCGGCGAGGTCGAGGCCGCTCATGCCCGGCATCGCCAGGTCGGCCACGACGAGGTCGAACCGCTCCGCGTCGAGCCGTTCGAGCGCCGCCTCGCCGCTCGGCACCTCGGCCTCGTCGTAGCCGAAGCCGTTGAGGAACGAGGCGGTGACGTGGCGGACCTGCGGATCGTCGTCGACGACCAGGACCCGGGCCCGGCGCGGCGCCGGAGCCGGCGCAGCCGGGACGGTGGGCAACGCCTCGACCGCCTCGCGGGAGCGCGGCAGGTAGAGCAGCACGGTGGTGCCGTGCCCGACCGCGCTGTCGATCCGGATCGTGCCGCCCGATTGCTGGACGAGGCCGAACACCATGGCGAGGCCGAGGCCCGTGCCCTGGCCGACGCCCTTGGTGGTGAAGAACGGCTCGAACACCCGACCCAGGATTTCCGGCGGGATGCCGGTGCCGGTGTCGCGGATCGCGATCACCGCGTAGTCGCCGTCCTTGAGATTCGGATCGGTGCTGCCCCGGACCGTCTCGTTGCGGGTCGAGAGGGCGACGATGCCGCCCTCCGGCATCGCGTCGCGGCCGTTGATGCAGAGGTTGAGGATCGCGAGTTCGAGCTGGTCGGGATCGACCTTCGCGGGCCACAGGTCGTCGCTCAAGGAGCGCTCGACCTGCACGAAGCCCCCTAAGCTGCGCCCCAGCAGGTCGTCCATGCCGCGGATCACCGCGTTGAGGTCGACGACCCGGGCCTGGAGGTCGCGGCGGTGGCTGAAGGTGAGGAGGCGCTTGGTCAGTGCGGCCCCGCGCTGCGCCGCCTGGGCGGCATTGGTCATCAGCCGCGACAGGCGCGCATCGCCCGCCACTTTCGGCAGGGCGAGCTCCAGGCTGCCGAGGATCGCGGTGAGCAGGTTGTTGAAGTCGTGCGCGACGCCGCCCGCCAGGGTGCCAAGGGCCTGCATCTTGTCCGCCTGGCGCAGGCGCGTCTCCAGCAGGCGCTGCTCGGTGATGTCGCGCTCGATCACCGCGAGGTGGACGACGGCACCAGCGGGGTCGCGGATCGGGACCCGGGTGACCTGGTTCCAGGTCGGGGCCGCCTCGGGTCCGCTCGCCGCCACCGTCTCGGTCGGCGCGCCGGACGCGATCGCCGCCCGGTCGGCGACCTCCGCCTTGTCGGCACCCGCTCCCAGGATCTCCGTCTCGGTGCGGCCGAGGCAGGATTCGGGCGAGGGCGCGCCGAGGCGCGCGGCCATGCGGGCATTGAGGCGCAGGAACCGGCCCTCGGTGTCCTTGAACGCGATCGCGTCGCCCGAATGGTCGAGGAGGCCGCGCAGGAGCGCACGCTCGGTGGCGAGGTCCCGGGCGAGGCGGTGGCGCTCGTAGGCGCCCCGCACCGCGTTGCGCAGGAGCGCCGGATCCCACGGCTTGGTGATGTAGCCGGTGATGCCGCCGCGGTTGAGGGCCGAGACCACCGCCGAGATATCGGCGTAGCCGGTGAGCAGGATCGCCTGCGCGTCGGAGATCTCGCGCGCCTGGGCGAGCAGCGCGTCGCCGGTGAGGCCCGGCATGCGCTGGTCGGACAGGATGACGTCGATGTCGGGCTCGGCGGCGATCAGCTCCAGGGCCTCCGCCGGCCGGCTGGTGGTGAGCACCCGGTACTCGTCCTCGAACAGATCCTCGAGCGCGACGAGAATATCCGGCTCGTCGTCGACCGCCAGGATCGTGCCGCGCAGGCCCGGATTCATCGCCTCGCCCATCGCAGACACGGTCATGCGGCCCGCCTCGGAATGCTGATCACGAAGCAGGCCCCTCCCTCCGGCGACGATTCCACGGATAATTGTCCGCTATGCGCCTGCACGACGCTGTACGCAATGGCAAGGCCGAGCCCGGTGCCGGATCCGACCGGCTTCGTGGTGAAGAACGGCTCGAAGATCCGTTCGCGTAAAGCCTCCGGCACGCCCGGGCCGGTGTCGCAGATCCGGATCACGTCGTTGTCGTCGCGGATCGCGGTCTCGATCGTGATGGTGCCGTCCCCGGGGATCGCATCGGCGGCGTTGCCCAGGATGTTCATCACCACCTGGTTGAGCAGGGCCGGCGAGCAGCGCATCTCGGCCGCGCCGGCGAAATCCTTGCGCACCGTGATGCGGGTGCCGAGCTTGTGCTGGATCAGCGCCAGCACGTTCTCGATCGCGTCCGGCACGTTGACGGTCTGCATCTCGCCCTCGTCGAGGCGCGAGAACTTGCGTAGGTTGACGACGAGATCCTGGATCCGGGACAGGCCGAGGCGCATCGATCCGACCCGGTCGCGGGCCTTGTCGAGGGCGCGCCGGGCCGGCGTGCCCTCCGGCACCGCGCCCGCCACCTCGCCGATCAGCCGCTCGACCGTGCCCTGGTGGGCGAGGATGAAGGCCAGCGGGTTGTTGATCTCGTGGGCGATGCCGGCGACGAGCTCGCCGAGGGACGCCATCTTGGCGGCCTGGACGAGCTTGGCCTGCGTGTCCTTGAGGCGGTGGTTGGCCTGTTCGAGGTCGTGATTGGCCTGGGCGAGGGCGCCGGCGAGCGCCGCCTTCGCCTCGGCGGCGGTAGCCGCGGCCTTGGCGCGCTCGGCGGCGAGCGCGTGGCGGCGCACCTCGTCGGCGACGCGCCGGTCGTCCTCCTCCAGAAGCTTGCGGCGCACCAGCGTGCGCACCCGGATCGCCAGGAGGTCGGCATCGGCCCCCCGTGGTGAGACGTCCTTGGCCACCACGTCGTCGGCCCCGGCCGAGAATGCCTCGACCAGGACGTCCTTGCTGGAGGAGGCCGCAGAGCCGATGCCGACGAGGTAGAAGCCCGGCGCCCCCGCACCGGTGGCGGCGCCGCGGAAGCCGTCGATCCGGCGGCAGAGCGCGATGGCGTCGAAGCCCGTGCCCAGGAGGTCGACCGTGACGCAGTCGAAGCCCTCGCCGGCGAAACCTTGGCCCGACGCTTCCAGGGCCGCCATCGCCTGGTCCGGCCCGTCGGCGGTGACGACCTCGTGACCCTCCTGGGCGAGCAGCGCCGAGAGGTAGGCCCGGAAGGTGGCGGAGCCGTCGACCACGAGGATGCGGGCGCGGCGGAAGCTCGCCGGGCGGCCGGGCTCGTCCGCCGGCACGGCGGCGCGCTCGCGCAGGAGCGCGCGGATGCGCAGGAGCAGGAGGTCGCGGTCGGCGGATTTCGGCACGTAGGCGTCGGCGCCGCTCTCCAGCCCCTGGCGCTCGATGTCGCGTCCGCTCGCCTCGGTGAGCATCAGGACCGGCGTCGCCCGGGTGCGCATGGCGAGCCGCATCTGCCGGGTCAGCTCGTCGCCGTTCATCCCCGGCAGGTGGTAATCGGCCACGACGAGATCGGGCAGGCCGTGATTCATCGCCTCGAGCGCGCTTTCCGCGGTGGCGTGCCGCGTGACCGAGAAGCCGTTGCGCTCCAGGAACAGCCGCAATTGCAGCGCCTGGGTCTCGGAATCCTCGACCAGGAGAATGCGGGGCGGAGTCGCGGATGCCGTCACGCCGAGAGGCCCGGCTGCACCGACCGCAGGATCCGCGGCGCGATCAGGTCGAGGGGGAGTACGCTGCCCGCCGCTCGCAGGCGCACGGCCGCCGCCGGCATGCCGTAGACGACGGCCGAGCTCTCGTGCTCGGCGATGGTGGCGGCCCCGGCGAGGTGCATGTCGAGGAGGCCGGCGGCGCCGTCCTCGCCCATGCCGGTGAGGAGCACCCCGAGGCCCCGCGGCCCCGCGACCCGCGCGACGGAGCGGAACAGCAGCGTCGCCGAGGGGCGCTGGCCACCGACCGGCGGCTCGTCGAGGAGCGTCAGGAGCCCGCCGGGCCCGAGCGTCAGGTGGCGGTCGCCCGGCGCCACGTAGACGTGGCCGCTCACGGGCCGCACGCCCTCGCCCGCGAGGACGACGGTGAGCGGCACGACGCCGTTCAGCCAGTCGGCGAAGCCCACCATGAAGGCCGCGCCCATGTGCTGGACGAGCAGGACCGGGAGCGAGAAATCCGCCGGCAGGGCGCCGAGCAGCTTGGCGAAGGCCGGCGGCCCGCCGGTCGAGGCGGCGACCGCCAGCACGCTCGGGGCCTGCGTCGCCGGAATGGTCCCGCGCGGCTCCTCCCGGGGCGAGTCCGGGCGGGCCAGGCGCTCGGCGCCGATCGGCCGGCGCCGGATCACCGGCACCTGGCTCATGATGCGCAGCTGGGTGCAGATCTGGTCCGAGACCGCCTCGTAGGCGCGGTGCCCGGTGCCGACCGGCTTCTCGACCACGCTGAGCGCCCCGGCCCGCAGGGCGTTCATCGAGATCTTGAGCGAGGAATCCTCGACCGCGTCGGCGACGACCACGATCGGGGTCGGGCGCTCGGCCATGATCCGCCGGGTGGTCTCCAGCCCGTCGATCCCCGGCAGGCGGATATCCATCGAGATCACGTCGGGCCGGACCCGGTGAATCTCCCGCAGGGCCTCCTCGCCGGAGGCGACCGCGGCGACCAGGGCCAGGCGCGGATCGCGGCTGACGATGTGGGCGAGGAGCTGGCGCACCACCAGCGAATCCTCCACCAGCATGACGCGGACGGGGGCGCTCACAGCAGCTGACCGATCGTGTCGAGAAGCTCGCGCTGGTCGAACTTCTGCTTGGTGATGTAGGCGTCGGCCCCGAGATCGAGGCCCCTGCGGATGTCGGCGGGATCGCCGCGGGAGGTCATCAGGATCACCGGCAGCCGCGTCAAGCCCGGATCGGCCTTCACCGCCTGGAGCAGGCCGAACCCGTCGAGGCGCGGCATCTCGACGTCCGCCACCACGAGGTCGACGTCGCCGCCGTCGCGGCGCAGCCGGTCGAGGGCGTCCTGGCCGTCGACGCAGACGAAGACCCGGTAGCCATGCGCCTCCAGGATGCTCTTCTCCAGCGTCCGGGTGGTGATCGAGTCGTCGACGACCAGCACGGTGGGCACGCGCTGCGCCCGGCGCTCGGGCGCTGCCACCGGGGCCGCCACCAGCCCGCCGCCGCGGGAGCGGGCGCACAGGCCCTCGGGATCGAGCACCAGGGCCGGAGTCTCGTCGGCGAGCATGACGGTGCCGGACATCAGCGCCGGGTCGCCGCCGAAGGGCGGGGCCGGACCGACGAGGAGGATGCGCATGTCGAGCAGCCGGTCCACGGCGACGGCGCACAGGGAGGCACCGCAATGCAGGAGGACGGCGCGGACCTGGCCGTCACGAAGAGGAAGAGGGGCGACACCGGATCCGAGGAGCGACGCGAGGGGAACGAGCGGCACGACAACGTCCCGTCCCCCCTGCTTGATCCGTGCCGCCGGCTCGCCCGCCATGGACGCGAGGTCGCGCTCACCGAGGCGCAGGAGCCCGGCGACCGCGCCGCTCGGCAGGCCGAAGGTCTGCGGCGCCTCGCCCGGCCGCAACGCCGCCTCGACCAGCAGCACCGGCT
>JAEWKL010000677.1 GCA_023386115.1 Pseudomonadota bacterium | reverse complement strand
GGCCAGGCGCGCGACGACGACGAGCCCGGCGAGCCACAGCCCGGCGGCGAGTGCCGCCCCGCCTGCTCCCGGTCCCCAGGCTGGCAGCACGAGCCAGCAGGCGCGCAAGACGAGCCCGACGAGGACGAGAAGCCCGACGAGCCGCAGGGCCCCGGGGCTGCGCCGCACCGCCCCGAGGAGCAGGAGCAGGAACGGCAGGAGGCCGCCGGCCGCGACCGAGGCCGCGATCAGCCCCGGGTAGGGCTCGGCCGCACGCCGCAGGTAATAGGCGGACTTGGGCGGCAGGTCGCCGTACCAGGCGACCACGTAGGACATCAGGCCGATGTAGAGCACGCCGAGCACGGTCGCGAGCAGCAGGTTGGCGAGGTCGGGCGCGGTTCTCTCGTCGAGCCCGCGCGGGCTCGCCACGGCGGCGAGGCTCAAGGCGGCCAGGATCTGGTGCAGGGCGAACCCGGCGCCGAACGCCGAGGAGGTGAAGCGGGGCTCCAGCGACAGGATCCAGTCCACTGGGACAAGGCTGATGGTCAGGCCGTAGAAGGCGAGGCCGAGGCCGGCGACGAGCCGGGTGCAGCGCCCGGCCAGCACCAGCCCGGCCAGTACCGACCAGCCGAGGAGGGCGACCACGCCGCGGGCCACGAACAGGAGCGGGTTGAGATAAAGGGCGGTGACGTCCGGCTTCACCGCGCCCGGATTCGCCGCCCATGGATAGAGCGCCGGCAGCGCCAGCGCGACGCCGAGAAAGCCGAGGGCGACGAGCGGTAGGAGCGCCGCAACCGGCCGCAGGACCGGCGCCAGCGCCTCGCCCCAGCGCCCGCCGGTGATGCGGTGGACGAGCAGCAGCACGAGGGCGCCCGCGGGGGCGGCGCCGAAGGCGATCCAGGCGAGGAGCCAGCCGCAGGCGAGGGCGTTGGTCACGGGCGCCCCTCCGGGTTTACCTCTGCCGGAATTTTCTCCGCCAGCCCCGGCACCTCGGCGATGCGGGCGCCCTGGGAGAGCTGGAGGGCGCGGATATAGGCGGCGATCGCCCAGCGGTCCCGCGGCTCGACGCGGTTGGCGTAACGATACATGACGCCGTAGCCGTTGGTGATGACGTCGACGAGGTACCGGGCGGGCGCCGCCCGCAGCCGGTCCTCGTGATAGGAGGGAGGCCTGGGAAAGCCGCGGGCGACGATCATGCCGTCGCCGTGGCCGGTCAGCCCGTGGCAGGGGGTGCAGATCGCCTCGTAGCGCTCGCGCCCGCGCTGCAGCAGCGCGGCGTCCACCGGCGGCGGATCGGCGAGCGCCGCCTCGTCGGCGAGCGCGCCCTGCTGCACCGTCCCGTCCGGAGGGTTGCGGGCCTCGGCCCCGTCGACCCAGAGGTCGGCGCGGCGGTAGACGTCGTAGCGCTTCTGCCGCGCCATCGAGAGGTCGTCGCAGGCGCCGAGCAGCAGGAGCGACGGAAGCAGGACGGAGGGCAGGAGCCGGCCGGTCACGGATGCGTCTCCGCCACCAGTCCGGCCCCGGCCTCCTCGAGGAGCCGGCGCAGGGGTTCCGGGTCGCCCTTCGGCGCCACGAGGAGCAGGAAGCGGTCCTGGCTCGCCCGCTCGAATTGCGGCATCACGAAGAGCGGGTGGTGCAGCCGCGGCAGCCCGCAGGTGACGAGGAAGACCGTAAAGCCCGCGATGGCGGCGGCAAGTACCCCGACCTCGAACGGCACCAGCACGAAGACCTGCCAGCTGTGCAGCGGCCGGCCTCCGGAATTGAGCGGGTAGTCGTGGACGGCGCTCCACCATTGCAGGGCGTACATCGTGGCGGCCGCGCCGAACCCGGCGAGCGCCATGGCGGGCCGGATCCAGCGCGGGGCGGGATCGAAGGCCTCGGCGAGCTCTTCGAGGGGGAAGGGCGTGAAGGCGTCGACGGCGCGGTGGCCGTCCGCCCGGGCGCGGCGCAACGCGGTGACGAGGGCGTCGGGGGTATCGAACGTGGCGAGGAGCGGCGTGGTCACGGCTGCGCCTCCAGGAAAGAAGCGCGACGGTCACCACAAACCCTTCCCCCTCTGCGGGGGAGGGTGGCGAGCGGAGCGAGCGCAGCGGGACGAAGTCCCGCCGAGAGGGGCAGCGCGACGCCGATCCAGGTGGCGCCCGTCAGAGCGGTCGCGACCTCTCCGGAAGCGTCGTCCCCTCTCCCGGCCTGCTCCGCAGGCCACCCTCCCCCGACCCAAGTCGGGCTTGCCCGACTTGGGCACGTGGGTGTGGGACTCGGGCAAGCCCGAGTTCCGTGGGGGGAGAGTTCGCGGCGGCGCTCCCGGCATCCGCAGGCCATCACGCCGCCGCCTCGTCCCGCGCCAGCTGCCGGACCTCGTGCATCGAGATGATCGGCAGAAGGCGCGCCAGCACCAGGAACAGGAAGGCGAACAGCCCGAGCGGTCCCACCAGGATCACCAGGTCGTAGAGGCTGGTGTGGTAGGTCCGCCAGAGCGTGACGGCGTGTCCGTGCGAGAGCGTGTTCCAGACGATCAGGATCCGCTCGAGCCACATGCCGACATTGATCAGCACCGAGATCCCGGCGAGCCACAACAGGTTCCGCCGCACCCGGCGCCACCACAGAGCCTGGGGCGCCAGACAGTTGCAGAACAGCAGCAGGCCGTAGAGCGGCGCGTAATCGCCGGTGAAGAAATACCCGACGACCGTGCGGTCAGCGTGCTCGCCGCCATACCAGGCGGTGAACCACTCGGTGGCGTAGGAGAACGCCATGACGATGCTGGCGAACAGCATCACCTTCGCCATGGCGTCGAAATGCGCCGGCGTGATCATCGCCTGGAGGTTCAGGCCCCAGCGGATCACGATCGCCAGCACCACCACCATGGCGAACCCCGAGAACATCGCGCCGACGACGAAGTAGGGCGGGAAGATGCTCTCCTGCCAGCCGGGCATCAGGCTCGCGGCGAAGTCGAGCCCGACGATCGAGTGGACCGAGCAGACGAGGGGCACCGCGAGCGCCGCCATGGTGAGGTGGTAGGTCTCGTAGGCGCGCCAGTGCCGGGCGGAGTTGCGCCAGCCGAGCGCCAGCGCGCCGTAGATCACCCGGCCGGCCCGCGTCTGCGCGCGGTCGCGCATGGTGGCAAGGTCCGGCAGCAGGCCAGTGTACCAGAATAGGGCCGAGAACAGCAGGTAGCTCAGGATCGCCCA
>JAEWKL010000663.1 GCA_023386115.1 Pseudomonadota bacterium | reverse complement strand
CCCGGCGTCCGATGAGCCTGCCTCCCTCCCCGCCCCGGGCACCTCAGGATGAGGTCGCGGGTGGGATGGGATCAGCTTCCAGGAAGTTCGCGGATGAGTGCGCCAAGCGGGGCGGCGGGATGGTGGCCGCCAGGGCCGCCCTCCCCTCACCCCTGCATCTTCGCCATCATCGCGTCCGAGACCGCGAAATTGACGAAGACGTTCTGCACGTCGTCCTGGTCCTCGATGGTCTCGACGAGGCGGATCAGCTTCTCGGCGGTCTCGTCGTCGACATCGACGGTGTTCTGGGCGCGCCAGATCAGGGCGGTGCGGAGGGGCTCGCCGAAGCGCGCCTCGAGGGTCTTGGACACGTCGCCCAACGCGCCCTGGTCGCAGGTGATCTCGTGGCCGCTCTCGTCGGACTTCACGTCGTCGGCGCCGGCCTCGATGGCGGCTTCCAGCATCGTGTCGGCATCCGCCACCTTGGCGTCGAAGGCGACGAGGCCGACGCGGTCGAACATGAAGGACACGGCGCCGGTCTCGGCGAGGCTGCCGCCGGACTTGGTGAAGGCCGAGCGCACGTCCGACGCGGTGCGGTTGCGGTTGTCGGTCTGCGCCTCGACGATCAGGGCGGCGCCGCCGGGGCCGTAGCCCTCGTAGCGGATCTCCTCGTAGTTCTCCGCGTCGCCACCGGCCGCCTTCTTGATGGCGCGCTCGATGTTGTCCTTGGGCATGTTCTCGGCCCGGGCCGCCAGGATGGCGGCGCGCAGGCGCGGATTCATCGACGGGTCCGGCGTGCCGAGCTTGGCCGCCACGGTGATCTCTCGGGCGAGCTTGGAGAAGACCTTCGAGCGGACCGCGTCGACGCGGCCCTTGCGGTGCATGATGTTCTTGAACTGTGAATGCCCGGCCATGGTGCTCCCCGGCGGATGGGCGGCCTTTCGCGCGGAGAGCGCCCGGCGGGGCTCTCGACGCCGCAAGGTCCGCGTGAGACAGCCGGCTTATAGGCGCCCGCCCCGGGGGAAGACAATCGCGCGGCGCCAGGTTTTCGCGCGCCTTCGCAAGCGCGAAAACGCGGTGGAATCAGGCCCCTAGGGGGCACGGCCGGGGCGCACCTCAGTGCGCCGCGGCCCCGATGATCGCCCGGCGCAGGCGGCTCGAGACGAGGTCGATCAGCGCCACGGTGACGAGGATCATCAGCACCAGGACGGCGACCTGCTGCATCTCCAAGACCCGGATCAGCTCGGTGAGATACTGGCCGATGCCGCCGGCCCCGACGATGCCGATGATGGTGGCCGAGCGGGTGTTCGACTCGAAGAAGTACAGAACCTGGCTTGCCAGCACCGGCAGCACCGCCGGCACCAGGCCGAAGCGCACCCGGTGCAGCCGGCCGCCGCCGGAGGCGGTCACGCCCTCCTGCGCCTTGCGGTCGGCAGTCTCGATCGCCTCGGAGAAGAGCTTGCCGAGCGCCCCGAAATCGGAGCAGGCGATGGCGAGCGCGCCGGCGAACGGCCCGAGGCCGACGACGTTGATCCAGATCAAGGCCCAGATCAGCACGTCGACGGAGCGGATCACGTCGAAGCCGCGGCGCACCCCGAAGCGCAGGAAGGGGTCCGGCACCACGTTGCGGGCGGCGAGGAACGCCACCGGGAAGGCGAGGCAGGCCGCCGTGAGGGTGCCGAGGAACGCGATCGCCAGGGTCTCCCCGAGCGCGCTCAGGAACAGGCCGAGACGTCCGCCGGCGGAGGGCGGCAGCATCATGCCGGCGAAGTCGCCCAGCCGATGGAGGCCGTTGAGGATGCGCAGGAGCGAGAAGTCGAGCCGGACCATCGCGAAGGCGGCGAGGCCGACGACGAGGGCGAGGATGCCGAGGATGGCGGCGCGGCGGGACCAGGAGACCCGGAAGACCTGGGGGTGGCGGGCGCGAAGCCCGTCGAGGTCGGCGAGCGCCGCCTGACGGAGGGGAGAGGGCGGGCGGCGGTTCACGCGTGGGCCTCCCGGCCGAGGAGGTGGTGGCGCAGGCGCTCGGTGGCGAGGTCGATCGTCACCACGGTGAGGATGATGAGGAGCAGGATCGCGCTCACGTCCGAGTAGTAGAAGTTGCGGATCGCCACCAGGAATTCCTGGCCGATGCCGCCGGCCCCGACGAAGCCCATCACCCCGGCGCCGCGCACGTTGATCTCGAAGCGCAGGAGCGCGTAGGAGGCGAAGTTCGACAGCACCTGCGGCACCACCGCGAAGCGCACGGTCTCGACGAAGCCCGCGCCGGTGCCGGTCAGACCTTCGACCGGCTTCATGTCGATGTTCTCGACCACCTCGGAGAACAGCTTGCCGAGCGCGCCGGTGGTGTGGATGGCGAGCGCCAGCACCCCGACCATCGGGCCGAGCCCGAAGGCGATGACGAAGATGAGGGCGAACACCACCTCCGGCACGGTGCGGCACACTTCCAGGAAGCGCCGGGCGCCGAAGCGCAAGGGCGCCGAGCGCACCAGGTTGGCCGAGGCCAGGAAGCAGAGGACGAAGGCCGCGATGCCGCCGAACAGCGTGCCGAGATAGGCCATCAACAGCGTCTCGGCGAGGAGCGAGAGCCATTTCGGCAGGCCCCAGTACCAGGCCGCGAGGTCGGCCGGCAGGGTCTCCAGCGTGAGCGGCGGCAGGATCTGGGCGATGTAGGCGGTGAAGTTCTGGATATTGTCGAGGAAGGTGAGCGGCCGCACCTCGGCCATCACGCCGGCCAGGAGATAGAGCGCCACGATCGCGACGACGATCGCGAGCGTGCGCAGGCGGGTGGACGCGACAGAGCCCGCATAGGTTGCGAGCAGCGTCGTCTCGCGCTCTGGTGGCAATCTGTTGATGCGGACGGGCACGGGTGCTTGCGTCTCCGGTGCCGGATGGGACGCCCCCAACGTTTGGGAGAGGGTCCGGTGTGAAAATCGAGCGCAGGTCTCTCCTCTCCCCGCGGGCGGGGAGAGGAGATCCGGCGCCTGTTCTGTTACCCTCGGCCGTCCTCACAGGAGGACGGGCGCGCGCCTCACGACCGCTTGCGCTGGTCGTCGTTGTGGCGGAGCATCTCGATGATCGGCTGGTAGTCCTTCAGCGTCACCGGGGTCAGGCCGAGGTCCTTGCCGTCCGAGAGCTTGTCGAAGGCGGCCTTGTCCTTGGTCGGCAGGTCGACGAACGCCTGGCGGATCGTCGCCTTCAGATCGTCGGGCAGGCCGGCCAGGACCGCGAACGGGCCCTCGGGCAGGAACTCGGACTTGAAGATGACGCGGAAGTCCGACTGCTTCAGCGGCTTGCCGTCGGCGTCCTTCACCAGGCCCTTGGTCAGCATCCGGGTCAGGTTGCTGTCGGTCTCGGAATTCCAGAAGTTGGCGGCGGCGTCCGCGGTGCCCTGGGCCAGGGCCAGGACGGCGTTCTCGTGGCTGCCCGCGTAGAAAGTCTTGCCGAAGACCTTGTCGACGTCGTGGCCGGCCTTGTGCAGGAAGAAGCGCGGGGCCTGGTTGCCGGAGGTCGAGTTCGGGTCGACGAGGGCGAGGCTCTTGCCCTTCAGGTCCTCGATCGTCTTGTACGGGCTGTCGGCACGCACGTAGATCACCGAGTAGTAGCCCGACACGCCGGTCTCGTGCTTCTGGTTCACCACCGGCTCGATCTTCACGCCGGTGATGACGGCGCGGGCGAAGGAGGCCGGGCCGTAGAAGGCGATCTGGATGTTGCCGGCGCGCTGGCCCTCGATCACCGCCGCGTAGTCGTTGGCGACCCGCAGCTTCACCGGAACGCCGAGTTCCTTGGTGAGGTAGGCGGTGAGCGGGGTCCAGCGGTCGACGGTGCCGGAGGCGTTCTCGGCCGGGATCACGCCGAGGGTGATCTCAGGGTACTTGGCCTTCCAGTCCTGCGCCAGGGCCGAGCCGGCGGCGAGCATCAGCGCGGCGGCGGCGCCCACGAGGGTGCGACGGTTCAGCATCGGTCAGGTCCTTCCTGGAACGTGAAATGTCCTAGGCGCTCAGCGCCTCGGCGTGGCGGACCGGGATCGGCGCCGCGAAGGGCTCGGGCTCGCCCCGGTCCATCACCTCGCCGGCCTCGAGCCCGTAGAGCGTGCGGGCGACGTCCTCGGTGAGGTCGAAGCCGCGGCCGTCGAACACCACCCGGCCGGCCGAGAGGCCGATCAGCCGGTCGCAATAGGCGCGGGCGAGGTCGAGGGAGTGCAGGTTGCACAGGACGGTGATGCCGTAGCGCTTGTTGGCG
Organism: Pseudomonadota bacterium; assembly: GCA_023386115.1. Classification (GTDB taxonomy): domain Bacteria; phylum Pseudomonadota; class Alphaproteobacteria; order Rhizobiales; family Beijerinckiaceae; genus Methylobacterium. The sequence continues at coordinate 2,070 of JAEWKL010000663.1, read as the reverse complement.
TCGGCGAGCGCGTCCATCACCAGGCGGGTGTTGCGGGGATCGAGGGAAGCCACCGGCTCGTCGGCCAGGATGATCTCCGGCTCCTGCACCAGGGCGCGGGCGATGGCGACCCGCTGCTGCTGGCCGCCGGAGAGCTGGTCGGCCCGGTTGGCGGCGAACGCCCCCATGTCGAAATTCTCGAGCGCCGCGAGCGCCAGCGCCTTGTCCTCCTCGCTCCACAGCTTCAGGAGCGAGCGGTGCGCCGGCACTTGGTTGAGCCGGCCCATCAGCACGTTCGTCATCACGTCGAGCCGACCGACGAGGTTGAACTGCTGGAAGATCATCGCGCAGCGGGCGCGCCAGGCGCGCAGGGCCTTGCCGCGCAGGGCGGTGACGTCGGTGCCGTCGAACAGGATGCGGCCCCCGGTCGGGTCGGCGAGGCGGTTGAGCATCCGCAGCAGGGTCGATTTGCCGGCGCCCGAGCGCCCGATCACGCCGACGAAGCTGCCGCGCTCGATCGAGAGGCTGACGCCGTCCACGGCACGGCGCGCCCCGTATTGGCGCGTGAGATTCTCGACAACCAGCATCCGTTCGCCCGATTTCGCTGTTCGGGCGAACGTAAACGCCGGTTCAACGACGATAGGATGACAGTCCGTCAGTGCTTAGCCGGCATACTTATCAAGGAAGTCCTCGATCGGAAGCTGGCGAAAGTCCGGGAGGGCGGCGCGCAGCCGGTCGTGGTCCCAATCCCACCAGGCGAGGGCGAGCAGCCGCTCGGCGGTGGCCTCGTCGAAGCGGCGGCGCACCGGCCTGCCCGGGTTGCCGACCACGATGGTGTAGGGCGCGACGTCCCGGGTGACGATCGCGCCCGCCCCGACCACGGCACCGGTGCCGATGCTGCGCCCCGGCAGCACCACGACCCCATGGCCGATCCAGACGTCGTGGCCGATGGTCACCGGGCTCGCCCGGCGGCGGTCGAAGAAGGCAGGCTCGTTCTCCTCGTCGGGCCAGTACGACGCGGCCCGGTAGGTGAAGTGGCTCTGCGAGGCCCGCTCCATCGGATGGTTGCCCGGGTTGATCCGCACCATCGCGGCGATCGAGCAGAACTTGCCGATGGTGGTGTAGATCACCTCGCCGTCATTGCCGATGTAGGAATAGTCGTCGAGCACCGTCTCGGTGAGCTGCGTGCGCGGGCCGATCTCGGTATAGCGGCCGAGGCGGCATTCCCTGACCCGGGCGGTCGGGTCGATGACGGGTTCGAGCCCGAGTTGTCCGGCCATCGATCAACCTCCGAACGGGATGCGCTGCACCACCCGGAACGGGCCTGAGCCGTCCTGGCGCAGGACCGACAGGGCGTCGAGCGTGAGGGGTTCGCCCGTGCCGTAGGCCGCGGCGAGGCGCTCGCGCCAGGGCGCGCGGGCCTCCTCGGGCAGGGCATCGGTCAGGGTCATGTGGAAGCGGAATTCTTCGAAGACGTGCGGGTAGCCCCAAGCCGCCAGCAGCGCGCGGCCGCGGGGGCTCAGGCGCTCGGGGTGCCGGCGGGCGAACTCGGCCTCGGTAAGGGGCGCGCGGAACGGCTCGAAGGCGGCGACGCATTCGGCAGCGAACAAGCCGAGTTCGGGCGGCGCGGCTCGCGGGATCAGCGCCGTGAAAGCACCGAGCGTCGCGACGTGCAAGGGACCGGCCGGGACCGGCGGGTGATCCGCCGCGAGGGCGGCGGCAGCCTCGAGCAGGTCGGCTTCGGCCATGCCGGGGCGCACGCGCATCGGCGCCTTCAGGGTGGCGTGGAAGCCGTAGCGGCGTGGGGAGTCGGTCACGCCCGCGAGGTCGGCCAGCCCTTCCGGGCGGGGGATCTCGGCGCCGGTGTGATTGTCGTAGCCCAGCACGGCGTTGCCGAAGCGGGCGAGGTCCGAATCGGGCTTCGGCGTGAAGTACAGGGCGTAGCGAGGGGTGCCGGTCACGCGGTTCTCCTTTTGCCGCGTGATTCAGCACGTGCGCGTGACTGAACGGTGACGGTGGAAGACAGGCGCGAGGTTACCGAGCATGAACCCTCCCCCCTCTGCGGGGGAGGGTGGCGAACGGAGTGAGCGC
>JAEWKL010000473.1 GCA_023386115.1 Pseudomonadota bacterium | reverse complement strand
AACGGCCTCGTGGTCGCCGCGGATCAGCCGGCGGGCGGCGGCGAGCGCCTGGCGAGGCTTCGCGGCGAGCTTCGCGCCTTGCGCCAGCGCGTGTTCGAGGAGCCCGTCGGCCGGGACGACCGCGTTGGCGAGGCCGAGCCGCACCGCCTCGTCGGCCCCGAAGGCCTCGCCGAGGAGCAGGAGCTCCGTCGCCTTCGGCAGGCCGACCCGGCGCGGCAGCAGGTAGCTCGAGGCCGCCTCCGGCACGAGGCCGAGATCGACGAACGGCCTCCGGAAGGTCGCGGCGGGCGCCACGTAGACGAGGTCGCAATGGAGCGTGAGCGTGGTGCCGACCCCGACCGCGAGCCCGTCCACCGCCGCCACCATCGGGGTGCGGGTGACGGCGAGCTGGCGGATGAAGCGCAGGGACGGCGCCTCCCCGAACGAGCGCTCGGCCCGGGCAACGAAGTCGGCGATGTCGTTGCCGGCGGTGAACACGCCATCGGTCCCGGCGAAGACCACGGCGCCGACTCCCGACCCCTCGCGGTCCGCCCCCTCCAGCGCCCCCCGCATGGCGTCGTACATGGCGCCGGTGAGGGCGTTCTTCTTCTCGGGCCGGACGAGCTGAACGAGGCGGACACCGCCCGGTTCGTCGGTGATGCGGACGTGGTCGGTCATGGAAGGCTCACCAGGAGAAAAATGAGTCGGGCAAGAAATGCCCCATCAACGGAATGCTATCCTCCGCGTCATCCCGGGGCTCGCCGAAGGCGAGAGCCCGGGATCCACAACCGCTGGCGTTTCAGGATGAAGCGAAACGCGTTCCGCGTGGTCCAGCACCATTGGCGGTTATGGATCCCGGGTTGCGCTGCGCGGCCCCGGGATGACCCTGTGTGTCAGGAGCGGTTGCGCACCGCTTGGAGGCGGGCGCAACCTTCGGATACCCCTCACCCCGCGAGCGCCAGCGCCCCGTCCTGAAGGAAGCCCCCGCCCCCCGTCACCGTCTCCTCCAGCCCCCGCGCGGCGGTGGCGAGGTTCTCGGCGAAGAAGCGCGCCAAGGCGATGCGGGCCGGATGCGCCGGATCGCCGTCGCCGGCCTTCGCCGCCGCGTTCGCCGCGAGGGCGGCTTGCGCCAGGCAGGTGCCGCCCTGGGCGAGGCCGAACAGGCGTAGGTACGGCGTGGCGCCGGCGAGCGCCTCCTCGGGCCGGTTCGAGCCCAGCGCCTTCAGGAGAGAGCTCGTCGCCCGGTCGAGGGCTTCGATCGCCTCGCGCAGGCGCGGGGCGGTGTGGCCGAAGGCCGGGCTCCCCTCCTTCAGCACCCGCTCGGCGACGAGGCGCATGGCACCGATCTGGCCGCGCACCACCGCGCCGTTCTCCAGCGGCAGCTTGCGGGTGACGAGGTCGATCGCCTGGATGCCGTTGGTGCCCTCGTAGATCGCCGCGATGCGGGCGTCGCGCAGGTGCTGGGCCGCGCCGGTCTCCTCGACGAAGCCCATGCCGCCATGGACCTGGATGCCCAACGACGCGACCTCGATGCCGATATCGGTCGAGAAGGCCTTGGCCACCGGGGTCAGCAGGGAGGCGCGGGCTTGGGCCACCTTGCGCCCGGCCTCGTCCGGCGCCCGGTGGGCGCGATCGATCGCTTCCGCCGTGAGGTAGCAGATGCCGCGCGAGGCGCTCGTCAGCGCCTTCATGGTCAGGAGCATCCGCTGCACGTCGGGATGCTCGATGATCGCGCTGGCGCCGTCGCTCGTGGCGCTCGCCCGGCCCTGGCGGCGGTCGCGGGCGTAAGAGAGCGCCTGCTGGGTGGCGCGCTCGGCGATCGCGACGCCCTGGAGGCCGACGCCGAGGCGGGCGTTGTTCATCATCGTGAACATGCAGGCGAGGCCCCGGTTCGGCTCGCCGACGAGCCAGCCGGTGGCGCCGTCATACACCATGGTGCAGGTCGGCGAGCCGTGGATGCCGAGCTTGTGCTCGATGCCGGCGCATTTGAGCGCGTTGCGCGAGCCGTCCGGCAGCACCTTCGGCACCAGGAACAGCGAGATGCCGCGGGTGCCGGCGGGCGCGTCGGGGAGCCGCGCCAGAACGAGGTGGATGATGTTGTCGGTGAGGTCGTGCTCGCCCCAGGTGATGTAGATCTTCTCGCCCGAGATCCGGAAGCTGCCGTCGCCGGCCGGCTCGGCCCGGGTGCGCATCACCGAGAGGTCCGAGCCGGCCTGCGGCTCGGTGAGGTTCATGGTGGCGGTCCACTCGCCCGAGACCAGCTTCTCGAGGTAGCGGGCGCGCAAGTCCTCGCTGCCGTGCCGGCTCAGCGCCTCGACGCCGCCGGCGGTGAGCAGCGGCCCGAGGCCGAAGGCCATCGCGGCGGAGTTCCACATCTCGATGCAGGCGGCGTTGAGCAGCACCGGCAGGCCCTGGCCGCCATACTCGACCGGGCCCGGCAGGGCGTTCCAGCCGCCCTCGGTCCAGGCCTGGTAGGCCTCGCGGTAGCCCGGCGGCATGGTCACGATGCCGTCCTTCAGCGGGGTGCCGTGGCGGTCGCCCACCGTGTTGAGCGGCGCCACGACATCGTTGGCGAAGCGCCCGGCCTCCTCCAGGATCGTGTCGACGAGGTCGTCCGAGAGGTCGCCGTGCAGCCCCTCCGCGATGGCGCGGTCGAGCCCGGCGACGTGCCGGAGGGTGAAGGCCATCTCGGCCACGGGCGCGCGGTAGGTCATCGAGGGCTCCTCCCGACAATGAGCGGGGCGGCTTCGCCGGGCGAGCCCGCCGCGCGGACCTCCGGCAACCACCCTTTGGATTTGACGTGCGGATGCCGCCGACGCTACGGCCGACGGCATGGTGACGGATAGTTTAGACGTGAACGATGATCGCGGGTCAATGCCGACCCGCCGCCTCGCCGCCGACGACGCGGGCATCGCGGAGGCCGGCGCCCTGCTGCGTGCGGGCAAGCTGGTGGCGATCCCCACCGAGACCGTCTACGGCCTCGGCGCCGATGCCGGCGACCCGGCGGCGGTGGCGGGGATCTACGCCGCCAAGGAGCGGCCGCGGTTCAACCCGCTGATCGCCCACCTGCCCGACCTCGCGGCGGCCCGGCGCGAAGGCGATTTCGGCCCGGAGGCCCTTCTTCTGGCCCAGGCCTTCTGGCCCGGCCCCCTCACCCTGGTGGTGCCGTCGGCCGAGACGGGCCGCGTCTGCGATCTCGCCCGGGCGGGACTGCCGAGCGTCGCGCTCCGGGTGCCGGGAAGTAGCCTCGCCCGGACGGTGCTGGCTGCGGCGGCCTGCCCGGTGGCGGCGCCCTCGGCCAACCGCTCGGGGCGGGTGAGCCCGACGGAGGTGGACCACGTGCTGGGCGACCTCGATGGCCGGATCGCGGCGGTTCTCGATGGCGGGCCCTGCCCGGTCGGGGTCGAATCGACCATCGTCGCCTGCCTCGACGGCCCGCCGGTGCTGCTGCGCCCGGGCGGCGTGCCGCGCGACGCCATCGAAGCGATCCTGGGTCGGGAACTGGCCGTGCCGAGCGCGCCGGAGGGGGCGGCCCCGGTCTCCCCGGGGCTGCTGGCGTCGCACTACGCGCCTCGCGCCACTGTGCGCCTCGACGCGACGCGGATCCGGCCCGGCGAGGCCGCCCTGCTGTTCGGTCCCGTCCCGCCGGACGGGATCGCCGACGCGGCGCTCTCGCTCAATCTCAGCCCGTCCGGCGACCTTGCGGAGGCCGCCGCCCATCTCTTCGCGCATCTGCGCCGGCTCGACGCCGCCGGCCCTGCGACGATCGCGGTGGTACCGATCCCGGAGCACGGGCTCGGCGAGGCGATCCGCGACCGGCTCGCGCGGGCTGCCGCGCCGCGGTGAGGGGTTGGGTGGCTCAGGACAAGCAACACACACAACGACCCACTGTCCCACGCGTAACCTCATCCTGAGATGCCGCGCAGCGGCCTCGAAGGAGGGCTCCAGAACCCGCGGAGAGATCTGGAGTCCTCCTTCGAGGCTCCCTGCGGTCGCATCTCAGGATGAGGTCGCGAATGGGAGGAGCGGAGAAAACCGGCCGGAGGGGTTTCGAGAGGCGGTTTCGAGAGGCCGGCCGAACTTTTTTGCAATCCCGCGGAACCATTCCCGCGAGCCCCACGTTGAAGGGGCCTAGAAGGTCACCGAAGCCCCCATCGACCTTCCGCCTCTGAGGCCCGGATTCTTCCGGGCTTTTTCTTTCGCCGAACCCCTCAACCGGCGAGCTTCGCCGCGATGCCGGCGACGTGGCGGCCCTGGAAACGGGCGCCCTCCAGCTCGACCGCGCTCGGCTGGCGGCTGCCGTCGCCGCCCGCGATGGTCGAGGCCCCGTAGGGCGAATTGCCCATCACCTCGGCGGTGCCGAGCTGACCCTGGAAGCTGTAGGGCAGGCCGACCACCACGAGCCCCAGGTGCAGGAGCACGGTGTGGAAGCTCAGGATCGTCGATTCCTGGCCGCCATGCTGCGAGGCCGTCGAGGTGAACACCGCCCCGACCTTGCCGACGAGGGCGCCCTTCGCCCACAGGCCGCCGGTCTGGTCGATGAAGTTCTTCATCTGCGAGGCCATGTTGCCGTAGCGGGTCGGCGTGCCGAAGATGATCGCGTCGTAGGAGGGCAGCTCGTCCACGGTGGCGATCGGCGCGGCCTGGTCGAGCTTGAAATGCGAGGTGCGGGCGACCGCCTCCGGCACCAGCTCGGGGACCCGCTTGACCACGACCTCGGCGCCGGCCTCGCGCACCCCCTCGGCCACCGCGTAGGCCATCTGCTCGATATGGCCGTAGGTCGAGTAGTAGAGGACCAGAACCTTCGCCATCGCGTGATCTCCTGTCGCTGTGTGGCGGAGACCATCGCGGATCGCGGGGCCGGCGAAAATGGCCTATTGTGCAAGCCCTCGCTTGCATGCACGCAAGGTCAGGAGCCTCACGACGTGACCGCCGCCCTCGCCTGGGACGATTTCCGGCTGGTGAAGGCCATATCCGACCAGCGCGGCCTGACCCAGGCCGCCGAGCGGCTCGGCATCAATCATTCCACCGCCTTCCGGCGCCTCGGCCAGATCGAGGCCGCCCTGCGCACACCGCTCTTCGAGCGCCACCGCACCGGCTACGTGCCGACGCCGGCCGCCGAGGAGATGGCCCGCATCGCCGCCCGGATGGAGGAGGAGGTGCTGGCCTTCACCCGTCGGATCGAGGGCCAGGGCCTGAGCCCTGCCGGCGAGCTGCGCATCACCACCGCGGCCTCGCTCCTCAACGGCCTCCTGACCCCGATCCTCGCGGCGTTCTGCGCCCGCTGCCCGGAGGTGCGTCTCGACGTGGTGGTGTCGGAGCAGGCGCTCAACCTCGCCAAGCGGGACGCCGACGTGGCGCTCCGGGCCACCAACGACCCGCCCGACACCCTGGTCGGCCGGCGCCTCGCCACCATCGCCTGGGCGCTCTATGGCCGGGCCGACCTCGACCGGAGCATCCTCCTGTCCGAGCAGCGCTGGGTCTCGCCGGCGCCCCGGCTCGGCGCGGCCTCCGCCGCGCGCTACGTGCAGGAGCGCACGAACCCTGAGCGCATCGTGCTGCGTCTCGACACCGTGCAGGGACTGGCGGATGCGGTCGAATCCGGGATCGGCATCGGGCCCCTGCCCTGCGTCATCGGCGACCGCCGGCCCGGACTCGTGCGGCTCTCCGACCCGGAGCCCGATCTCGCCGCCGGGCTCTGGCTCCTCACCCACCCGGACCTGCGCCGGGCCGCCCGGGTGCGGGCCTTCCTCGACTTCGTCGGCGACGCCATCGCCCGCGAGCGCGACCTGATCGAGGGGCGGGTCCCGCCTCAGCGGACCGAGACGATCTCCACCTCGTGACCGGCCACCGCGACGGTGTCGCCGGCCTGCTTGCCGGTCAAGGCGCGAGCCAGCGGCGCCACGTAGGCGATGGTGCCCTTGGCCGGGTCGGCCTCGTCCTCGCCGACGATGCGGAAGGTCTGCTCAGGCCCGTCCTCGCGCGCGATGGTGACGGTCGAGCCGAAATGCACGGTGTCGCCCCCGGGCTGTTCGACCACCTGGGCCGAGTTGCGCCGGGCGGTCCAGTAGCGCAGGTCGCGGTTCACCCGCGCCATGTTCGCCTTGTCGTCGGGCGACAGGCCGGCATGCTCGGCATGCAGCCGGTCCAGCTCCGCGTCGATCAGGGCGAGGCCCTCCGGCGTGACGAAGTTCGGGTGCGGGGAGACGGGACGGTCGGGAAGATCCTCGAAGGCCTCCCCGCCCTCCTTCTCGCGAACGAAGGCGATGCTCATGAAACAGGCAATGCGCGGGCCCACGCCAAGGTTCCGCACCCCGCACGCGCCGGTCGTGTGCCGGGCTGCGCCCGGGCATCGTCGGGGATGCGGTGAGACGCACATAGCCCGGGCTATGACCTGTGCCGTGGCCTTCCGGCCGATGTCGCCTTAAGGGAGCGGCGCCACGCCGCACCGGACCCCTCCCGCGACGCGGCCACGACCAATCTCGGAACATCGTCATGGAACGTGCGCAAGCCGCCGCTCTCGCCAGCGCCGGGGTCGGCCTCCTGGTGCTCGCCCTCAAGTTCGGCGCCTGGTGGATCACCGGGAGCCTCGCGCTCTATTCGGACGCCCTCGAGAGCATCATCAACGTCGTGGCGGCGATGACCGCCTTCGTGGCCCTGCGCGTCGCCGCCCAGCCCGCCGACCAGAACCACCCCTACGGCCACCACAAGGCCGAGTACTTCTCAGCGGTGATCGAGGGCGCACTGATCATCGTCGCCGCGGTGGTGATCCTGCGCGACGCCTACGACGCGATCCAGGCGCCCAAGGCCCTCGACGCGCCGCTGGTCGGCGTGGCGGTGAACGGACTGGCGACGGTGATCAACCTGGTCTGGGGCGTGATGCTGGTCCGGCGCGGCCGCGACTGGCGCTCCCCGGCCCTGGTGGCGGACGGCAAGCACGTGCTGGCCGACGTGTTCACCTCCGGCGGCGTGCTGATCGGCCTGGGGCTCGCCACGGCGACCGGCTGGGTGATCCTCGATCCGGTCATCGCCATGGTGGTGGCGCTCAACATCCTGTGGTCGGGCGGCACCATGGTGCGCGACTCGGTCAGCGGCCTGATGGATCAGGCAGCGCCGGCCGAGATGGTGACGCAGATCCGCCGGCTGATCTCCGAGCACGGCGAAGGCGCACTCGAGGCCCACGACGTGCGCACCCGACACGCCGGCCAGGTCACCTTCATCGACTTCCACCTCGTGGTGCCGGGCGAGATGACGGTGGCGGAATCGCACGCGATCTGCGACCGGCTCGAGGCAGCGATCGCCGGCGCGGTGGAGGGCGCCGTGGTGACGATCCACGTCGAGCCCGCCGAGGAAGCCAAGCAGCGCGGCTTACCGGTTATCTGAGGACCGGCCCTTGCGGCAGGCGGCCGAGAGGGGCGACAACGCCCGCGGAGACGGAGGACGGACGAGCGTGACGGGTACGGACGACGACTACGTGTACGACGAGGCGACGGGCGAGTGGCGCCCTGCCGGCGAGATGAAGGCCGCCGCGACCCGGGAGGTGCGCGACGCCTCCGGCAACCTCCTGAGCGACGGCGATTCCGTCACCCTGATCAAGGACCTGAAGGTCAAGGGCGCCAACCAGACCCTCAAGCAGGGCACGGTGATCCGCTCGATCCGGCTCACCGACACCGACGACGAGATCGATTGCCGCCACGACACGATCAAGGGCCTGGTGCTGCGCACGGAATTCGTCCGCAAGCGGTGAGTGGGACCGCCTTCCGCGTCATCCCGGGTTCTCGCCTTCGGCGAGCCCCGGGAT
>JAEWKL010000439.1 GCA_023386115.1 Pseudomonadota bacterium | reverse complement strand
CTGCTGCTCTCGGCGCTCGGCGGCCTCGCCTCGCTGGGCATCGGCCTCGCGGTCGAGCGCCTGATCGCCGACCTGTTCGCTGCAGCGCCCTGGCTCGGCATCCTGGCTCTGGTGCTGCTGGCGGTGGCGGTGGTGGCGCTCACGGCGATCGTCTGGCGCGAGGTGGCGGGCGTGCTGCGCGAGCGCCGCATCGAGACCCTGCGCGAAGACGCCCTCGACGCGCTCCGCTCCCGCGACCACAGCGCCGCCAAGGGTGTGGTGCGACAGCTCTCCGACCTCTACGCCGAGCGCCCGGCGGCCGCGGCTGCACGCGCGCGGCTGGCCGCCCTCGACGACCAGATCCTCGACGTCGAGGATCGCATCGGCATCGCCGAGGCGGAGTTGCTGGCCTCCCTCGACCGCTCCGCCAAGGCGGCGGTGGCGGACGCGGCGAAGCAGGTCTCGGCGGTGACGGCCTTGAGCCCGCGGGCGATCGTCGATGTCGGCTTCGTGATCTTCGCGGCGGTCCGGCTCCTGCGCCGCATCGCCACCATCTATGGCGGGAGGCCCGGCCTGTTCGGCTTCCTGCGCCTCGCCCGGGCAGCGCTCGCCCATCTTGCCGTCACCGGCAGCGTCGCGGTCGGCGACAGCCTGGTGCAGCAGGTGCTGGGCTTGGGGGTCGCGGCGCGGATCTCGGCGAAGCTCGGGGAGGGCGTGCTCAACGGCCTGATGACGGCGCGCTTCGGGCTGGCGGCTCTCGCCGTGTGCCGGCCGCTGCCGTTCACGCGGGAACCGGTGCCGCGGCTCGGCGACGTGGCCGGCGAGCTGATCCGCCGGGAGGAGGGCGGTCCCGCCTGAGCCGCCCGCGACCGTATTCCGTCCCGGCACATTAAATTTCGCTGCGTCAACAAATTTTTTAGTGAGAATATATTATCATTTCCTCGACATTGGGGAAAGCGGCGCTATGCGGTATCTGACAGTTCGGAATGTACTCGGGGCGATTGTATTGCTCTTCGGTGCCATTATCGTTGCCTCATCTTCTTATAATCTGAGCGCCGCTTTCAAATCGAAGGAAAGGGCGGACCTTACCTATCGCTACATCAAGCTCAGCCGATCCATGCTGGAAGGGCTGGCCTCCTTTCGCAGCGAGCGCGGCTGGAGCATGACCGGCCTCGGCTTCGCGCCGGAGGCGAACCGGGTGTCACGGCGCGTGGCGCTGGAATCCCGCGGCCCGGTGGATCGGGCGCTGAGCGAGGCGGCGGCGGCCTCGCGCTCCATCGACGATCCGGCCCTCGTCGCCCCCTTGGAGGAGATGTCGACGGTCGCCGCGGCGTGGAGGGCTTTGCGCGGCCGGATCGACGCCGATCTCGACCGGCCCATGGCGGACCGGGACAAGGCCCTGTTCGCCCAGCTGAACGAGGTCGGCGGGCGCCTGCTCACCCTGATCGACACGATGTCGGCCCAGACCGACACCACCCTGAGGCAGCTCGACCCGGTGCTGGAATCGACCATCGCCACGAAGGCGATCATCGGATCGCTCCGGAACCTGACCGGCCAGCAGCTCCTGGCGATCAACATGCTGCTCTCCGGCGACCGGCTGCCCCTGCCGACGGACGGCCCGGCCCTGCGCGCCCGGGAGATCCAGGGGCGGACGACCTGGGATCTCGTCGGGACCCTGCTCTCGACCCACCGCTCGGGCGTGGTCCAGTCCGCCTACCGGACCGCCACCGCCACGTATTTCGAAGGGTCCCTGGGCCCGCAGCGGGCGGAGATCCTGGCCACCGTCGAGGCGGGGCGTAAGCCGAGCGTCGCCCCGATGGATGCCTGGCTCGAAGGCGCCGCCAGGGGTCAGTCGGCCATCGCCGCGACGGCGCTGGCCCTGATGGACGCCGCGGCGACCGCCGCCGACGCGGAGACGGCACGGGCGCGGCAGGCCTTCGCGGTGCATTGCACGCTCGCGATCGCCGGGCTTCTCCTGACGCTGATCGGGGCGGCGATCGCGCAGGTCTGGATCGCCGGCCGGATCCACGCCCTCGCAGCGGCGACCCGGTGCATCGCGGAGGGCGATCTCACGGTCGCGGTGCCGGGGGTCCGTCACCGGGACGAGATCGGCGCGATGGCCGCCGCGCTCGAGGTTTTTCGCGATACCATGCAGCGCGGCCGCGCCCTGGAGCGCGAGACCGAGCAGGCCCGCCTCGCGGCCGAGGAACAGCGCCGCGCCGGGATGCGCGCGGTCGCCGACGCCTTCGAGGAGGCGGTGGGCGCCGTCGTCGCCAAGGTCTCGGCCTCGGCCACCGCCCTCGAGGGCACCGCGCGGAGCATGACCGCCACCGCGACCGAGACCGCCGGCCAGTCGACCTCCGCGGCCTCCGCGGCGGAGCAGGCGGCCACCAACGTCGACACCGTGGCGGCGGCGGTCGAGGAACTGGGCTCCTCGGTCCAGGAGATCGGCCGCCAGATCGTGGCCTCCTCCGATCTCGCCGGACGGGCCGTCGCCGAGGCGGACCAGACCATGCGCCTGGTGCAGGACATGACGCGCAACTCGGCCAGGATCGGCGACATGGTCGGGATGATCGCGACCATCGCCTCGCAGACCAACCTCCTGGCCCTCAACGCGACGATTGAGGCGGCGAGGGCCGGGGAGGCAGGGCGCGGCTTCGCGGTGGTCGCGGCGGAAGTGAAGGAGCTCGCCACCCAGACCGCCCGTGCGACCGACGAGATCAGCCAGCAGATCGGCCAGATCCAGGTCGTCACCGAGCAGGCGGTCGGGGCGATCACCGCGATCACGACCCGGATCGGCGAGATCAGCACGGTCACGGCGACGATCTCGGCGGCGGTCGAGGAGCAGGGGGCGACGACGCAGGAGATCGTCCGCAACGTGGCGCAGGCCTCGGCCGGCACCCAGGAGGTCACCGGCAACGTGGCGGGCGTCGCCCGGGCGTCGGAGCGGACCGGGGCGGCCGCCCGGCAGGTGCTGGAGTCGGCCTCCGACCTCTCGCGCGAATCCGAGCATCTCGGCACCGCGGTCGGGCGCTTCCTCGCGCGGGTGCGCGCCGCCTGAGGCGCGCCAACGAACCTCGCGCGCCAAGCGACGTGGATCCTGCCCTCGGGCCACGGGTCGAGGGCGGCTCGGCACAGCGGCCGCCGCACGGAACGCGTCCATGGCGGCGGAGCGGCAGGTGAGGCCCGGAACTGGCGCGTCCGGCCGTCAAGACCGGGATCCGAAGCGGCATCCAGCAACCTTGGCCGCCTCGCCGCGCGGGCTCGCCCCTCAGCCTAACCCCGCTCACCCCCGAGAGGCGCCGATCCGCTCCGCCGCGAAGCGCTCGCGCAGCCAGGATGCCGCGGGGCCGCAGGGCCGCTGCTTGTGCCAGACCAGTTCCAGGGCGATCGGCCAGTCGCCCTTGTCGAACTGGAGGTCCGGCGTGACGAGGAACGGCGCGGTCAGGGAGGCGGCGATGACGTGATCGGTGACGAACGCCCACCCGATCCCGTGCTTCACCATCTCGAGGATCACCCAGTGGCTCTCGACCCACCACACCTCGGCAGCCACCCGCAGACGACGCTTCTCCGGCCCGTCGCTGCGGGCGGCGACGAGGATCTGGCGGTGGCGCTTCAGCTCCTCCCACTCCACCCGCGTCTTCGCGAGCGGGTGCTCGCGCCCGCAGACGAGCTTGAGCGGCACCCAGCCGATGGTCTGGAAGCCGAGTTCCGTCGGCAGGGCCTCCTGGCGCCACATCACGCCGAGATCGGCGGCGCCCGACTGCACCATGCGGCTGACATCCTCCATCAGCGGAAACAGCAGCTCCACCTCCACGAAGGGGAAGGCTTGGGCGAACTCGGCGAAGAGCGCGCCGAGCGCATGCTCGGGATAGAGCTCGTCGATGGCGACGACCAGCCGGTTCTCGATCCGCTGCTCCAGGCTGCTCGCCACGCCGATCAGGTGCTCCCGCCGGTCGAGCACGACGCGGGCCTCCAGCAGCAACCGCTCCCCGGCGGGGGTGAGGACCGGGTTCCGGCCCACCCGGCTGAACAGGTCCAGCCCCAGATCCGCCTCGAGATTCGCCACCTGCGTGCTGACGGCCGATTGCGCCTTCCTGAGTACGCGGGCCGCGCCGGAGAACGATCCGGCCTCGGCGGCCGCCACGAAGGCCTGGAGCTGGTCGAGCGAGACGGCCATCTATCTGAATCCTGGATACATCCCAACTTGTTGCCCGGGATATCGCCGATAGAAGGCGGCAGACCAATCGGATTTCCAGACGTCAGGTTTGCAGAGTCCCATCATGCGCAGCACACGCGACCGCATCCGCCACGCCCTCCTGTTCGAGGTCATCGGTCTCGCGCTCATCATTCCGCTCGGGACCGCCCTGTTCGGGCTGCACGCCTCCGAGATGGGCGTGATCGGCGTCGGCAGCGCCGTGACCGCGACCGTGTGGACCTACGTCTACAACCTGGGCTTCGACCGAACGATGCAGCGGCTCGCCGGGCACACGCGCAAGAGCCTCCCCCTTCGGCTGGCTCACGCCGTGCTGTTCGAGGCGGGACTGCTCGTGATCCTGCTGCCGCCGATCGCCTGGTATCTCGGAATCGGCCTCGTCCAGGCTTTCGCCATGGATATCGCGATCGCCCTCTTCTACGTAGCCTACGCCTTCGTCTTCAACCTGGCCTACGATCGGGCCTTCCCGCTGAAGAGCTGGAGCGAGGTCGCGGCGCCGGCCCGTTGAGGACCTGTTCGACGCTCCTCCACAGTCTCGACACCCACCGGGTCATTCCGGCGCTGCGCGGCGGAGCCCGGGAATGACCCCGTGGGTGCGACATCGATCAGAGCCCAACCAAGCAGGCACCGGCCGTCCGTGGCGGTCACGCGCCCACGGGACCGCGCCCGGCCCCCATCGGCAGCCCGACATAATTCTCCGCGATCACCGTCTGCGCCGCCTGCGACCCGCGGATATAGGCGAGTTCCGCCACCTGCATTCGCCGCGCGAAGTCGTCCATGTCGGGAAAACGGTGGGTGAGGCCGGTGAACCACCAGCTGAAGCGCTCGGCCTTCCAGACCCGGGCGAGCGCCCGGGCGGAGTAGCCGTCGAGGCCGGACGAATCGCGCTCGGCATAGTGCAGGCTGAAGGCCTCGGCGAGCATCGCGACGTCGGAGACCGCGAGGTTCATGCCCTTGGCCCCCGTCGGCGGGACGATGTGGGCGGCATCGCCCGCCAGGAACAGGCGGCCGTAACGCATCGGCTCGGCGACGAAGCTGCGCAGGGGCGCGATGCTCTTCTCGAAGGAGGGGCCGCGCACCAGCCCGGCCGAGGCCTCAGGTCCGAGGCGGGTCTCGACCTCGTCCCAGAAGCGCTCGTCCGACCAGTCCTCGATCCGCTCGTCGAGGCCGACCTGGACGTAGTAGCGGCTGCGGGTGGGGGAGCGCATGCTGGCGAGCGCGAAGCCGCGGGCATGGTTGGCGTAGATCAGCTCGTGGTTGACCGGCGGCACCTCGGCCAGGATGCCGAGCCAGCCGAAGGGATAGACCCGCTCGTAGACCTTCAGCACGTCGGCCGGGATCGCCGCCCGCCCGACACCGTGGAAGCCGTCGCAGGCGGCGACGAAGTCGCAGGCGAGGGTGTGTGCGGTCCCGTCCTTGCAGTAGGTCACGCGCGGGCTGTCGCCGTTCAGGCCGTCGAGCCGCAGGTCCTCGGCCTCGAACACGATCCTGACGCCGCGGGGCTCGGCGGCGTCGAACAGGTCGCGCATCACCTCCTGCTGGCCGTAGACCGTCACCGCCGCGCCGCCGGTCAGGGCCGCCATGTCGATGCGGAAGATCTCGCCGTCATAGGCGAGGTTGGTGCCGGTATGGACCAAGCCCTCGGCCTTGAGCCGCGCATCGAGGCCGAGCCGCTCCATCAGCGCGACGGTGCCCTGCTCCAGCACGCCGGCCCGCACCCGTCCCTCGACGTAGTCCCGGGTGCGCCGCTCCAGCACCACCGCGTCGATCCCGGCGCGCGCCAGCAGGTGGGCGAGGAAGAGGCCGGCCGGGCCGGCGCCGATGATGGCGACCTTCGTGCGCATCCGCGTGTCCTTGAGCGTTTCCTGGAATCTTGGCGCCGCCGTCTCGGCGGTGGCCGCTCGATGGCGGAAAGGTGAACCGCGCCAGCCCGGTTGACGATGGACGGGGCGAGGGAAAAGTTGGATTTTTTAAAGACTCCGCCCGTCCCGCCAGAATCCGCCCGCCATGCGCCGCGACCCCGTCCAAACCCCTGCGGTGCCGCACTTCTTCCTCTACGGGGAGGCGCCCCGGGACGCCGACGACCGCTTCCTGCACCTCGAGGCCTTGGACGATCGCAGCCGCCCGAACCGCTGGACCATCCGCCCGCACGTCCATTCGAGCCTGCATCAGTTGCTGCTCATCGCCGAGGGCGGCGGCGAGATGCGGGCCGAGGCCGAGCTTGTCGCGTTCACGGCGCCCTGCCTGCTGGCGGTCCCGGCCGGCACCGCCCACGGCTTCCGCTTCGCCGACGGCACGGCGGGGGCGGTGCTCACCCTCTCCGCGCGCTACCTGCGCGACCTGTGCGGGCGCGAGCCGGAGCTGGCGACGCTGTTTTCCGGCCCCGCCGCGCTCACCCAGCCGGAGCCAGGCCCGGTCGAGGAGGCCCTGGCC
>JAEWKL010000432.1 GCA_023386115.1 Pseudomonadota bacterium | reverse complement strand
CCCCTGGCCTCAGCGGATTCCGGCGCGCATGAAGCTCTGCACGAACTGCCGCTGGAACAGGAGGAAGCCGACGAGCAGCGGGGCCGAGGTCATCAGCGTGGCGGCCGAGATCACCGCCCAGTCGATGCCCTGGTCGCCACCGGCGAAGACCTGGAGGCCGACGGTCAGGGGGCGCGCCTCGACCGAGTTCGTCACGATCAGCGGCCACAGGAAGTTGTTCCAGTGGTAGCTGACCGAGACGAGGCCGTAGGCGATGTAGACCGGGCGGGCGAGCGGGACGTAGACGCGCAGCAGGATCTGCAACGCACCGGCGCCCTCGACCCGGGCCGCGTCGTCGAGTTCGCGCGGCACCGTCTTGAAGGTCTGGCGCAGGAGGAAGATGCCGAAGGCCGAGGCGATGTAGGGCAACGCGATGCCGGGAATCGTGTCGACGAGGCCGAGCCGGGTCATGGTGCGGTAGTTCTCGACGATCAGGACGTCCGGCATGATCATCAGCTGCACCAGCACGAGCGCGAAGGCGACGCCGCGGCCGGGAAAGTCGAACCGCGCGAACGCGTAGGCGCTGAGCGTGCCGAGCACGACCTGGCAGGCGAAGATCAGCGTCACCAGCACGACCGTGTTGAGGATGTAGCGCGCGAAGGGCGCCGCCTCCCAGGCGCGGTAAAAGTTCTCCAGGCTCAGGGGCGCGTCGAGCCGCAGCCGGGTCGTCGCCTCCGGGGCGTGGAACGCGGCCCAGACGGCGAAGAGCAAAGGCGCGATCCAGAGCAGCGCCAGCAGCACCGCGCCAAACCCCTCGATCACGCGCCAGATCCCGCGCGGCGCGTAAGGGTCGCGGCGCGCCGCCTCGCTGCGGCGGGCCTCGGGCGGCGCTGCGACGGCGGGGGCCTGCGACGCAAGGGTGAGGTCGGCGCTCATCGATAATGCACCTTGCGCTCGAGCCAGCCGTACTGGACCAGGGCCACGATCGCGAGCAGCACGATCAGGGCGAGGGTCAGCGCGGCGGCATAGGACGTGTCCCAGAACGTGAAGCCGACCTGGTAGATGTAGAAGAGCAGGAGCGAGGTCGCGTTGTCGGGCCCGCCCCGCGTCATCACGATGATCAGGTCGGCGGTCCGGAAGGCATTGATGACGGCGTTGATGAGCACGAACAGCGTCGTCGGCATCAGGAGCGGGACCTGGACCCGGAGGAAATAGGTCCACCGCGAGGCGCCTTCGAGGGCGGCGGCCTCGGCCAGGACCGGCGGGATCGCCTGGAGCGCCGCGAGGTAGAAGATCATGAAGAAGCCGGCCTCCTTCCACACCGCCACCAGCGTCACGGCCGCCAGCGCCGTCTCGCGCGAGCCGAGCCAGTTGTGCGAGGGAATCCCGAGGGCGCCGGTGACCTGCTCCAGCAGGCCGTATTGCGGCGTGTAGAAGAACAGCAAGATGTTGCCGGCCGCGATCATCGGCAGGATCGTCGGGGTGAAATAGGCCATGCGGGCGAAGGTGCGCCCCGGGATGCGGTCGTTGACCCAGACCGCCATCAGGAGGGCGAGCCCGATCGACAGCGGGATCGTCGCGGCGGCAAACCACAGGTTGTTGGCGAGCGACTGCCAGAAGACCGGATCGGCCCCCATCTGCTCGAAATTGGCGGCGCCGACGAAGTGCGAGGGCCGGCGCGGCCGCGCCGTCGAGGTCAAGCTCTCGAGAAGGCTCGCCAGGGCCGGCCAATGCGTGAAGGCGACGAGGAGCAGCATCGCCGGCATGAGCAGCAGCCAGCCCTGCATGGCGGCGGAGACGCGGCGGGTCATCGATCGGCCCCGGGGGAGGAGGGGCCCGGACGACGCGCGCCGTCCGGGCCTGTGGGTCACCGGTAGGATTTCAGGATGCGCTCGGCCTCGGCCTGCGCGTCCTTGAGCGCCGTCCCGGGCGTCTTCGAGCCCAGGAGCGCCGCCTGGATGGTGTCGCCGAGCGCCTTGGTCACGCGCTGGTTCTCGTGCGTCGAGAGCTCGGCCACGGCGAAGTCGAGCTGGTCGCGGGCCACCGCCGCTGGCGGGAAGCCCGCCAGGTAGTCCTTCATCAGCCGCGTGTCGTAGGCCGCGCGGCTGATGCCGACATAGCCGGTCTCGATGCTCCACTGCGCCGCCCGCTCGGGCTGGGTCATCCATCGGGCGAAGCGGAACGCCGCCTCCTGCTGGGCCGGCGTGGCCCTCTTCGAGATCGTGAAGTTGCCCCCGCCGGTCGGGCTGCCGCGCCGCTTCTGCGCCGGCAGCATCGCGACGCCGAAATCGAACTTGGCGTTGGTGCGCACGTTCGTCAGGTTGCCGGTCGTGGTCCACATCATCGCGGTCTTGCGCTCGAAGAAGTCCTTCGGCGTGGTGCCCCACTCGACGATGCCGGGCGGGTGGACCTTCTTCGTCTGCGAGAGGTCGACCCAGTATTGCAGGGCCTCGACCACACCGGGCTTGTCGAAGGAGGTGCGGTCGCCGTCCTGGCTCGCCAGCACGTCGCCGGCCTCGATCGCCAGCGCCTGCAGCATCCAGTAGCCGAAGCCCGAGGACGGGATCTGCGTGCCCCACTGGGTGGTGGTGCCGTCCCGCCGGGTGAGCCTTTCGGCGAAGGCGGCGTGCTCGGCCCAGGTCGCCGGCGCCCGCTCCGGGTCGAGGCCGGCCTGCCGGAACAGGTCCTTGTTCCAGTAGAGCACGATGGTCGAGCGCTGGAACGGGATGCCCCAGGTCTGGCCGCCGGCCTGGCTGTTCAGCATGAAGGCCGGGAAGAAGTCCTTCAGCCAGGCCTTGTCCTCCGCCGACTTGAGGAAGCCGTCGATCGGGACGACCGCCTCCTCGTCGATCAGCGTGAAGGTGTCGGTCGAGAGCAGCACCGAGAGGGTCGGCGGCGTGCCGCTCTTGTGAGCGGTCAGCACCTTGACCAGCGTATCCTGGTAGGTGCCGGCATAGACCGGGGTGACCTTGACGTCCGGATTCTCCTTGGAGAAGGCGGCAGCGTAACCGTCGATCACCTTGGTGATCGGGCCGCCGACGGCCACCGGATAGAAGAACGTGACCTCGGTCGGCCCGCCCTGCGCCAGGCCCGGCCGGGCGAGGCCGGTCGCCGCCAAGGCCGTGCCACCCACCAGTGCCGCGCTGCCCGTCAAGAAGTGTCGCCTGTCCATCGTCGTCTCCCACTCGGATCGTGATCCGGGCGCGGGTCCGCCCCCGGGATGTCCGTCGCGCCCTCGCGACCGGGTTCAGGCCGCCCGCCTCTCGCTCGCCCGGTCGAACCAGTGGGCGTCGTCGGGCGACCAGGCGAGACGGACCGTGTCGCCGACCGTCACCCCGGCCGGCCCGGAGGTGCGCGCCACGAAGGCGCCGCCGCCGAGCCGGGTCTCGATCAGCGTGTCGGCGCCGAGATACTCGACCGCCACGACCTCGGCCGGCATGCCGGCGGGATCGAGCCGCACCGCCTCCGGCCGCACGCCGAGGCTGAGCGCGGCGAGGTCGGCCGGCGCGCCAGGTAGCGCCCAACCCTGCCCGGCGAGGCTCGAGGCCGGCACCACGTTCATCGGCGGCGTGCCGACGAAGCGCGCCACGAAGGTCGAGTGCGGCCGCCCGTAGAGCTCGGCCGGGGTCGCGTCCTGCTCGATCCGGCCGGCGCGCATCACGACGACCCGGTCGGCCATCGTCATCGCCTCGACCTGGTCGTGGGTGACGTAGATCATCGTCATGCCGAGGCGCTGCTGCAGCGCCCGGATCTCGCGCCGCATCTCCGTGCGCAGCTGCGCGTCGAGGTTGGAGAGCGGCTCGTCCATCAGGCAGACGGAGGCCTCGGCCACGATGGCGCGGGCCAGCGCCACGCGCTGCTGCTGGCCGCCCGAGAGCTGCGACGGGCGCCGCCCGAGAAGGGGGGCGAGGCCCAGGAGGTCGGCCGCGCGGGAGAGCCGCGCGTCCCGGTCCGCCCGCGACACCTTCCGGACCTTGAGGCCGAACAGGATGTTCTCGGCGACCGTCAGGTGCGGGAAGAGCGCGTAGGACTGGAACACCATCGCGAGGCCGCGCCGGGCCGGCGGCTCCGCCGACACGTCCCGCCCGCCGATGCGCACGGTGCCGGACTCCGCCGCCTCGAGGCCCGCGATGATGCGCAGCAAGGTGGACTTGCCGCAGCCCGACGGCCCGAGCAGCACCGTGAGGCCGCCGGCCGGGACCGTGAGCGTGATGCCGGACAGGATCCGCGTGGCGCCGAAGGACTTTTCGAGGCCGTGCAGCGCCACCTCGCCGCGCGAAGAACCAGCCTGTGCCGAACTCGGCTGCGCGGAACCTGGCTGTGTCGAGCTGGGCTGTGTCATGGGGCGGCGTTCTAGGCGCGCCGTGTGACATTCACATGAAGCGCGAATGATCTCACATTCTCCGAAACGCCCCGGCTAACTGTCACCTGCGCGTCATTCAGACGTGATTGGAGGTGCTTATGAACATCAATGATATTCATATGAACGTCGCTGGCGGGTCCGATGCCCGCCGGAACGCCATCACCGAGATGCTCCGCAGCCGCGACTTCATCACGGTCGAGGAGCTGGCCGAGCGCTTCGCCGTCGCGACCCAGACGATCCGGCGCGACCTCGGGGCGCTCTGCGACAGCGGGATCGCCCGGCGCCGCCACGGCGGCATCGAGCGGATGCGTCTCGACAAGAACCTCTCGTTCGGGGATCGCCGCGTGCTGAACCGGGACGCCAAGCAGAGCATTGCCGCCGCCGTCGCGGCCCGGGTGCGGGATGGTGAATCCGTCGCGCTCGGCATCGGCACCACGCCGCAATGCGTCGCCGAGGCGCTGCTCGCCCACAAGCGGCTCAAGATCGTCACCAACAACCTGCCGCTCGCCCTGATCGTCGGGCAGAATTCGGACTTCTCCCTGTCGATCGCCGGCGGCGCTGTGCGCGGGGGTGACCTCGACGTCTGCAGCCCGGCCTTCTTCACCACCTACAAGGTCGACGTCGCGATCTTCGGCGTCGCCGGGGTCGATCCCGACGGATCGCTGCTCGACTTCTCGGAGGACGAGGTGCGGGTGCGCGAGGCGATGCTGCGCCACTGCCGCCGCTCCTACCTGGTGCTCGATTCCTCGAAGTTCACCCGCGCCGCCCACGTCCATGGCGGGCGCATCGAGGAGGTGACGGCGGTCTTCTGCGAGGCCGAGCCGCCGGCCGGCATCCGCCGGATCCTCGATCAGGCCAAGGTCGAGTTCGTCCGGTGCCCCGTGGCACCGCCACACGCCGTCGGCCCCGGCTGAGGCGTCATCCCTCCCTGCACCCGTCAAATCCGGAGAGCCCCCGTGTCGGACAGCCTCATCCTCTACGGTCACCGCGGCGGTGGCGCTCCCTTCGCCGACGAGACGATCGCGAACTACACCTGGGGGGTCAACTGGGGCGCCGACTTCGTCGAGCCCGACCTCTACCTGACCAAGGACGGCGTGCTGGTCGCGAGCCACGACGACGCCCCGGGCGGCTTCGCCAACCTCACCTACGCCCAGGCTCTCGCGGCCGATCCGGCGCTCCTGACCCTCGATCAGGTTCTCGACTTCGTCCAGAAGGCCTCGATCGCGACCGGCCGGGACATCGGCCTCATCCCCGAGCTCAAGGACCAGAGCGCCGCCGCGGCCGAGGCGCTGATCCGCACTCTCGTCGCCCGCGACTTCACCGATCCAGGCCGGGTGGTGATCCAGAGCTTCGGGTCCGCGAACCTGAAGCTCCTGCACGACACGATCATGCCGGCGCACGGCGTCGACCTGCCGCTGCTCCAGCTCGTCAACTCGCTCCCGGGCTCGGCGGCGCTGGCCGGCATCAAGGCCTACGCGGACATCGTCGCGCCGCAAGTCGGCTCGTTCGCCGCGGCTAACGTCGAGGCGGCGCATGCGGCGGGCCTCAAGGTCGCCGCATGGACGATCGAGGGAGCGCAATCCGACATCCAGGCGCTGATCCGCCTCGGGGTCGACGGCGTGTTCGAGGACAACACGCTCAAGGCCCGGACCGGGCTCGGCGCGATCCAGGGGGCGGCCGTCCTCTACGGCACGCCCGGCTGGGATGTCCTGTCCGGGACCGGGAACCTCCAAGTCTACGCCATGGATGGCGACGACATCGTGCGGGCCGGGGACGGCGACGACACGGTCTATGGCGACGGCGGCAACGACCTCCTGTTCGGCGGCGCCGGCCATGACCGGCTGTTCGGCGGCGGCGGCGCCGACTTCCTAGCCGGCGGCAGCGGCACCAACATCCTCGCCGGCGGCGCCGGCAACGACGTCGTGGTGGCGACCGGGCAGGGCGACGAGATCCGGTTCCGCCCCGGCGACGGGATCGACCTCGTCGCGGCGAATGACAGCACGACGATCCGCCTCGACGGCATCACGTCCGCCGACGTCGCCGTCACGGCGATGGACGGCGACCTGATCCTCCGCAGCACGGTCGACACGAGCCGCAACCCCAACCTCCCGCACGGCACCGACGCGCTGGTGATCCGGGGCGCGGGCGACCCCGTGCATCGTCCCGCCGCAATCCGCTTTGCCGACGGGACGACCTGGAGCGGCGCGGATCTCGCCGCGAAGGCCGTGGCCGGGACCGACGCGGCGGTGGCGGCGGCGCTGCCGGGCCTCGCCTTCGTGCTGGCGCGGGCGCCGGGGCTGGCCGTTCCGTCGGCGGTGGCTCTCGGCACCGACATGGCCGCCGGCACCACGCTGGGCAGCGGCACCCTCGCGCAGGATCTCGCCGGGATCGAGGCCGGGGCGGCCTACCGCCTCGCCTTCTCCCTGCCGAACGGCACCGGGCATGACGGCGTCACGGTGCGGTGGGGCGGCGAGGTGGTGTATGCGGGCGCGCCCGACAGCCCGGCGGGCGATGTCCGGGTCATCCTCGTCGGCGGGGCCGGCGACGGCGCGAACCGCCTCGTCTTCTCAGGGAGCGATTCCGGCGCCGTCGACGCGGCGCTCGCCGCGGTTCGCGTCGTCAAGCTCGCCGATCCCGGGATCCCGGTCCTCGACAACCACGCGCCGGCCGCGGACGCCCAGGACCTCCTCGTCAGCCGGG
The DNA here is from genome assembly GCA_023386115.1 of Pseudomonadota bacterium. Taxonomy (GTDB): domain Bacteria; phylum Pseudomonadota; class Alphaproteobacteria; order Rhizobiales; family Beijerinckiaceae; genus Methylobacterium. The sequence continues at coordinate 786 of JAEWKL010000432.1, read as the reverse complement.
ACTTCGCCGCGACCGGCCGTGTGCGGGCGAGCGATTCCGACGGCGATTCCCTGGCCTACAGCCTCGGCGAGGGCCCGCGCCACGGCGCGGTCACGCTCGGTCCGAACGGCACCTACACCTACCGGCCCGAATCCGGCTTCACCGGTGCGGATACCTTCAGCGTCCTGGTGAATGACGGCCATGGCGGCGTCGCCGAGGCCGGCATCCGCCTCGCGGTCAAGCCGGGGATCCAGCTCGGCACCGACCTCGTCGTCAATGGCAGCTTCGAGGACCTGTCCCAGTCCAGCGGCAATACCGGCGCCGGCGACTGGGGCTACCGCAACCCCACCGGCACGATCGCCGGCTGGAGCGAGGCCAACCGCACCCGCATCGAGCAGCACTGGGACACGGCGAACGGCGTCAGCGCGAGGGACGGCCGCATCTGGGTCGACCTGAACGGCTACAACACCAATACCGACATCGCCCAGGCGGTCGCCCATGTCGAGGCCGGCGCCACCTACCAGCTCAGCTTCGCCCTGGCCGACGCCGATGCGGCGCTCAAGGAGGATGCGGTCAAGGTCTATTGGGGCGGCGAGCTCGTCTGGCAGGGCGCCCCACCTCAGGGCGGCGGCGTCTGGCAACCCGTCAGCGTCCGGGTCGTGGGCGGGGCCGGCGACGGCTCCGACACCCTGCGCTTCGTCGGCAGCCAGGCCAGCCCGGCCGCCACCACCTTCGGGGCGGCGCTCGACGACGTGCACCTCGTGAAGATCGCCGAGCCCGGCGCGAGCCCGCCCGACAACCACGCGC
>JAEWKL010000421.1 GCA_023386115.1 Pseudomonadota bacterium | reverse complement strand
GCCGGAAGGCCTCGCAAGAGGACCCACTAAACGAAGGGACTGCACAGATGACCCAGACCAAGACCGAGGACAACAACGAGCGCGAGCTCGTCGCGCTGAAGCGCGTGAAGAGCTTCTGCTCCTGGCTCTCCCTCGCCTGCATCGCGATGTCGCGGACGCTCCCCCTCCCGGACCGGCACTTCCAGACCGGCCCAATCCCGCGAGAAGTTCGTGACCGCCTTGAGCTCGCCGAACGCGACGGTGTGCATGTGCCCGTTGTCATCGCGCAGCCGCACAGAGCGCAACGAGAACGCCTCGACTTGGCCTTGCAGGCTGCCACTCTCGATGGTCTCGCCGACACGGAACGCGTCATCCAGCAACAGAAACAATCCGGCGATGACGTCGCGCACCAGAGCCTGCGCGCCGAAACCGATGGTTAGGCCAACGACGCCCGCGCCCGCGAGGAGCGGCCCGATCCGCAAGCCGAAGGTCGAGGCCATACTCAGGGCTGCCGTGGCCGCTAGGGCGACGAGCACCCCTGTTCGGAAGGCCGGCAGGACCGTGGCGAGGCGATCCGCACGCCGGTCTTTCCCTACGCGAGCGAGACCGCGGTCGATCAGGCTGCTGATGATTTGCCACGCGAGATCCGTCCCGAGCAGGATCAGCAAAGCCGACCAGATCTCGGCCGTCATCGGTAAGCCCAAAGCCCCCTCCGCACCGGGACGGCCTTCGACCAGGAGGAGCAGGGCCGCGATGAAGGCAATATTGCGCGCCGCGCGCGCAACGATGCGTTCCTCACGGCTGAACGTGCCGGAGCGATTCGGGCCGAACGCGATCGTCCGGGCTGCATCGCCCAGCACGAGGGAGAGAGCCGGCGCGAGGCCCAGCACCAAAACAGCCCAGGCGGCTCCGGAAAGACCAGCCTGCGCCAGCAACCACGAGATCGCCGGAACAAGCGCCATGGCAACAGCGGCCGGCCGTGGCGAGCGCCTGTCCGGCCCTCGTGAGGACAGGACGACCGCACCGATCGCGAAGGGCACCAGCAATGTGGTGAGCAGCAGCGTCGAATGCGCGACGGCATCGGCAACGGTCGCGTCGGCGCCACCCAATCGCAGCATGGCCGACCATAGGAGGCCCGCAGCCGCGACGAAGGCTATGGCTGTTGCGCCCCGCTGCGCGCGCCATGCCGCGACCGTCGACAGGGCGACGAGGCGAAGCCGTGCACCGCCGGGAGCGAGCAGGAAGCGGCCGACCACGCGGGCGCTGCGCACCGCGAGGATGGCCAGGAGCGCGTTGAGGGCCATGACGCCTGCCGCGCCCGGGGGTGCGGCGACGAGGTAGGAAAGGCAGGAACCGGCCGCGAAGCAGACGACGAGACTCTGAGCGAACAGGAGGCGCTGTGCCTGTGCGACGGCCCTCTGGCGCGGTGTCGCGAGGGGGCTATCGGCGATCCGCCGCATCCAGACAGCGGACCAGCGCCAGAACAGCCGCTCGGCGAGCCACCCACCCAGCCAGAGTAGGCTGAGCCGAGTGACGAGCCCTCTCGGCGTCGTGCGCTCATCGGCGACGAGCATCGCCGCAGCTCGGCCAGTCGCTTCGGGGACGTTAGCCACGGCCGCGAACAGATCGTCCGACCGATCGCGGATCGTGTTCAGACGCTGGTCGATCTCGCGGCTGAGTGAGAAACCGCCGACGTCGGGTGAGGAGTTCTGCGCGTGCGATGCTGTCGAGAACGCCGAGAGGACGGCGACGATCGTCAGGCGCCCTTGCCAGGACCTCATTAAGGATCACCTACCACGCCTAATCACGACCACGATGGACTGGACGGAATTGCTGACGGGCAAGATCGCGGTCCAATCCACCGCACGCGCCTCCTTGACTTGATAGACGTTGCAGACCCTCGATTATTGGGGCGGCGGATTCGTTGTTGCGAACGAATAACGTGCAATCTTCCACGCGTCGCCATGGCCCTTGTGCAGAATAAACAGCTCGTGGTTGGCGTCGGGAACGCGCTGTTTGATTGCGTTGACAGTTACGTGTCCGTTCGAGCTGGTGCGAGCGAAAGCCCAGTCCGGAGCGACCTGCACGACCTCCTCGACCGTCAACTCGGTATCGAAGGTGATCGTCTGAAAAATTCCGTTGTAGGCAGCCCGTATCGCATCGGCGCCGACCGTCGAAGGGCTATTGGGAGCCATGAAGACGCCGTCGGGCGCGAATACGCTCAGCACTTTGTCTGTGTCCGAGGCGTTCAGCGCCGTCTCATAGGCGAGAAGTACGTTCTCGATGTCGGTTTGGACTGATGCGGCATCTGTGTTGCTGATTGCCGAGCTTGCTAGATTCTTCATAGATTTGCATTCCTCTCCGATACAAGACTGTAATTTTCGATTTTATGTTAACGGTGTTGTTCCGAGTCGCATCGGGGCTGTGTCGCTGGTTCCGGAACGCCGCATGCCGTGGCCGGAATCGGTGAGCTGCGGTATCCGTCGTCCGCCGTTGAGCGCGGACCCGAGGCCTCATCGCGGTAGCGAGTCCAGCGCCGCACAGTCACCGGATCAGGCCCGCCTGCGCCAAGGGTTCTCGTGCTTGGATCAGCTTGCAGCGCTCGGGACCGGCGTGTTGAGCAGCTGTTGCTCCCAAAGATATGCGATCCCGCAGCCCGCAGCGTGTTGCTTAAGGACTTCGGTGACCCCAACTGCCGTGTCCAGCCGGGCCCAGTCGCGCTGCCATTCGGCCATCACGGCCAGCCAGGTCATCATGTTCACGCCGGCGTGGATCATGCGCTGAATGGCGACCTCGTGGGCCTCGATCGAGACACCGCCGCAGGCGTCGGCGACCACCGTGACGTCCCACCCTTCGCCGGCCGCCTGGATTGCCGGCATCGCGACACAGACTTCGGTCCAAAGTCCCGCGATAATCAGCTGCTTGCGACCCGCCGCCTTGACCGCGTCCACGACCTTCTCATCCTCCCAAGTGTTGATGAGCGTTCTGTCGATCACCTCCTGGCCCGCAAAGACTTCGGTCACCTGTGGAAAAACGACTCCGCCCCGGTCGGCAAGCACGCTTGTCAGGATGGTGGGAACGCCAAACACCTTCGCGGCTTTCGCCAGAGCTGTCGTGTTGTTGACCACCATGTGCGGATCGTGGCTGTTCAGGCCTGCGAGCTGGTAGGGCTGGTGGTCGATCAGGACGAGGATCGAGTCTTTTGGGCGAATAAGCGATGCAAGGCCATTGCGAACGGTCATGACGATCCTTTGCTGCCGTCGAATATGATCGAGTTCGGAGAGACATGCGCCGCCTGAGGCGATGCCGGACCGACAGTGCCCTTGCGTTTTGCGCTACGATAGCGTCGATTGAGGACACACTGTGTCGCTAAACCGGGAACGCCGCATTGGACATCGAAGAGCTGAGAACCTTTGTGGAGATTGCGGATGCTGGAGGCGTAACACCCGCGGCACGGCGCCTCGGTGTCTCCAAATCGATCGTGAGCCGTCGGCTAGCGCGTCTCGAGGCCGACCTGGGCGTGCAGTTGCTCGCGCGGACCACCCGGGGCGCTGCGCTTACGGAAGCGGGAGCTACGTTCCGGGATCATGCAGCCAAAGTCTGCGCCGAGATCGATAGTGCTAAGGAAGCGATCCAGCCTGCCGGGGACGTTCGTGGTCGGCTACGGGTCGCCGCGCCGCTCTCCTTCGGCCCGACCCACCTGGCGGCCGTCTTCGCGGATATGGCTCGTCGTCACCCGCATCTCCAACTTCAAGTCTGCTACAGCGACCGCTTCGCAGATCTCGTCGCCGAAGGCTTCGATTGCGCGGTGAGGCTTGGTCATCTTGAAGACTCAAACCTGATCGCTCGGCGCGTTGGTCCCATCTACGGTAAGCTTGTCGCTAGTCCGGACTATATCAGCGCCCACGGCGCGCCCGAGACACCCGGTGAATTGCTCGACCACCAAGCTCTCATGCAGGGCACCGAAGCCTGGCAGTTCATGGATGGCCGAAAGACCATCACCATCCGTCCGCAGGGAAGATTCAAGGCAGACAACGGGACCGCACTCGTTGCCGCGGCGACGGCCGGGCTCGGGATTGCTTATCTTCCGGAGAGGCTCATCGAGCAGCAACTCGCGTCCGGAGCGCTCGTCCCCGTCATGAGCCGCTACCCGATCCCGCCGGCAGGATTATTCGTCGTTCGGCCTCCTGGTCAGCATCCTGTGCGAACGGTGCGGATTCTCACTCAGATGCTCATCGAGTGCTTTGATAAGACGTCCTAGAGTCGGAACTCTGCGCGCAATCTCGAAGGGAGGTTCCGACCCTGCTGGGCGGAGGCAGAGCTGCAATCTATCGAGAGCTGGGTGTTCGAAAGCGGCCATTCTGCTTAAGGCCAGGCTCCGTCGTTCGAAATCGATCAGAATGCCGGCAAGCGGACATTCCGAAGGACCGAGAAGGGTCGGGAGCAGCGGTTCAGCACCGACCGCCCCGATGTCGGCTCATGACACACAGCTAAACAAGCGGCATGCGAACTGCTGACCCTTAGCAGACTTTCCAGCTTGACGGTCTGAATGTCCGCTGAGTAGGAAGCAGCAGACTTAGGAGCTGCAACCATCACATCATTTTTCAAATTGAGGTCCGGCGCAGGTGTGAAGGCGTGACTTGATAGCAGCCATTGCCTCAACGTCTTGGAGCGATTTGGGGATTTTAACCCGACACCGGCAACGATCCAAGCGCATGAACTTGAGCGCAAGCCGATTGAACGCCTTGTCGTTGTCACGAGGCCGGAGAAGCGCGGCGCCAGCATCGTCTCTGTTCAGACGAACGACGTTGGCATCAGTATAGCTGTAGCCGAGGCCGGTCTCGCCCTCGGTCTCGATATGGGCGACGACGATCGTCGTCCTGTCTCAGGCATGGGCGGGTCCCGTCAGACTCGGGCCCGTCGGTGGGAACGGTGTATGCCCGTGCCTGCAACGCCCGGATCGTCCCGCATTGTCGTCGCGCCGGATCTCAGCTCTTGTCGCCGGGCAGGACTGAGCTCAGCACTTGGCGGGCGGTGTCGACCAGGAGGTGGCGCTCCTTGGGGTCGCCCTTGCCGAGCATCGACATGTAGTTCTTCACCTGCTCGAAGGTGAAGAACGGCGGCAGCGGCGGCACCTCCGGATCGGTCTTGACCTCCAGCACCACCGGCACTGGGCTCGCCAGCGCTTCGTCCCAGGCCACACCCAACCTGGCGGGATCGTCGACGTAGATGCCGCGCAGGCCGATCAGCTCGGCAAACTTGTGGTAGGGGACGTTTGGGATCGTCTGGCTCGCCTCGAATTTCGGGTTGCCCTCCATCACCCGCTGCTCCCAGGTCACCTGGTTCAGGTCCTCGTTGTTGAAGACGCAGCAGATCCAGGTCTTGTTCGACCAACGGTGCATGTACTTCGAGACGGTGATCAGTTCGGCCATGTTGTTCATCTGCATGGCGCCGTCCCCCACCAGCGCGATCACCGGCCGGTCCGGATGCGCCACCTTGGCGGCGATGGCGTAGGGTACCGCCGCGCCCATCGAGGCGAGGCCGCCCGAGAGCGAGCACATCTGGCCGCGGCGCATCTTCAGGTCGCGAGCGTACCAGTTGGCGCAGGAGCCGGAATCCGAGGTGACGATCACCCGGTCGGGCATCCGCGGCGACAGCTCCCAGGTCACTCGCTGCGGGTTGACCGGGTTGGCCTTGGCCATCGCGCGGTCCTCGGCCTCCTTCCACCAGGAGGCGACGCCCTTCTCGATGCCCTCGCGCCAAGCGCCGCTCTCCTTCTTCTGCTCCAGGAGCGGCAGCAACGCGCGCAGGGTCTCGGCGGATTCGCCCTGGAGCGGCACCTCCATCGGGTAGCGCAGGGACAGCATCTCGGGCGCGAGGTCGATCTGCACGCCGCGGGCTTGGCCCTCCTGCGGCAGGAACTCGGCCCAGGGGAAACCGGAGCCGATCATCAGGAGCGTGTCGCACTCCGCCATCATGTCGGAGGAGGGCTTGGAGCCGAGCAGCCCGATCGTGCCGGTGACGAAGGGCAGGTCGTCGGGGAGCGCCGCCTTGCCGAGCAGCGCCTTGGCGACGCCGGCCTGGAGGCGGTTCGCCACCGCGATCACCTCGTCGGTGGCCTGGAGCGCGCCGGCGCCGACCAAGATCGCGACCTTCTCGCCGGCGTTCAGCACGTCGGCGGCGCGCTTCAGATCGGCCTCGAACGGCACGACCCTCGGGGCGGTCCAGCCAACGCCGGAGAAGGTATTGCCGTGCTTGCGCACCGGCGCCTCGTAGGGGACGTCCTGGAGGTCGTTCGGCAGGATGATCGCCGCGACCTTGCGCTCGGCCTTGGCGATGCGCATGGCGCGATCGACGATGTGGCGCACCGAGGCCGGGGAGGCCGCCTGCTGCACGTAGGCCGCGACATCCTTGTAAACGCTCGTGAGGTCGAGCTCCTGCTGGTAGTGGGCGCCGTTGACGTTGCGCGCCTGCTGGCCGGCGATGGCGAGCAGCGGCACGTGGTCGGAATAGGCGTCGTACATGCCGGTGAGAAGGTGCGTCGCCCCGGGGCCCGAGGTCGCGAGGCAGACGCCGACCTCGCCGGTGAACTTGGCGTAGGCGGTCGCCATGAAGGCCGCCATCTCCTCGTGGCGGACCTGGATGAAGTCGAACGGCACGTCGTTGCGCTGGAGCGCGCCGAGCAGGCCGTTGATGCCGTCGCCCGGGTAGCCGAAGATCGTCTTCACCCCCCACTCGGCGAGACGCTTCCAGAAGAAATCGGCGACGGCGTCGGCCATGGCTGCTCCTAGGGGCTGGGCGGCATCCGCAATCCCGGCCAGGAGCCCTCCCGGTCGGGAGACTTGCGGCGGATGCGGCGACCGGCTCTCCCACGTGCCCTTGGGGCACTGGCTCTATCGCTGGGCTAACCGGCATACCCTAGGGAGGTTCCTGGCCGAAACGTTTCCGGACGGTGCCGAACGATTCCCGTCAGACATGGAAGGCTTGGCGCGTCGTGAAAAGCCCTTTTCACCCGTCCGCGAGGTCGATGGCGTAGAGGTGCGCTTGCGCGGTGATGAACAGCCGCCGCTCGCCCGGTCCAAAGCAGCAATTCGAGCAGGTCTGCGGCGTCGGAATCAGCCCGAGCCGCTCGCCCTTCGCCGAGAAGACCTGAACTCCTGCTCCTGAACTCGTCCAGATCCAGCCGCGGCGGTCGACGCGGAAACCGTCGGGCACATCCGGCTCGATCTCGGCAAAGACGCGCGGCGCACCGAGGCGGTGGTCGTCGTGCACCGGGAAGGCGTGAATCGCATGTCCGTCGCCGCCCTCGGTGCGCGAAGTGTCGCTCACGTAGAGCGTCCGCCCGTCCGGCGCGAAGGCGAGGCCGTTCGGCTGGCCGAGATCGGCCATGCGCCGCACGCTGCCGGTCACCGGATCGACCCGGTAGACGCTGTGATGGCCGAGATCCGAGTCGGCGAGCGCGCCCTGCCGGGGCTGGCGCAGACCGTAGGCTGGGTCGGTGAACCACAGGGCACCGTCGGCGGCGCAGACTACGTCGTTGGGGGCGTTGAAGCGACGGCCTTCGTAGGTCTCGACGACCGCGGAATAGCGTCCATCGGGCGTGGTGCGGGACAGGCGGCGGTTGCCGTGCTCGCAGTGGATCAAATCGCCGCCGTGGTCGACCGTGTGGCCATTGATGAACGGCGTGGCGTCGATCACCACCCGCACGCAGCCATCCGGATGCCAGCCGAGCACGCGGCGGCCCTCGATGTCCGACCACACGAGAATCTCTCGGGCGGACCACCACACCGGACCCTCGCTGAAGACCGCCTGGCCGTAGAGTGAGGCTAGGCGGGCATGGGGCGGGACCGCTTCGGCGAAGCGCGGATCGAAAGCCTTGGGCGGATCGACATCCAAGACGGGATCCGGCGGACCGGGCCGACGCAGCAGGGTCGAGGCGGGTTCGGCGGTCATGAGCCCTCGCAATCCGGTCTCCCGGCGATCAGGTCTCTGGGCAAGGCGCGCCGTCGCGACCTCACGCAACAACTGGAATCAACTACGCTTGTTCGTACCCTCGCGACTCGGCCCTGTGGCGCGCCGCACGCCGAGGCCGACCGGCGGCGACCCGTCGGCCGTCGACCCGGGAGCCAGCGCCTATCGAGCAGAGATGCAGGGCGTGAGGATGCATCCGCGGTTTCGTCCTGGCGACGACGCGCCTCAGTGTCTCTCACCGGTTTGCCATCCGGCTCAGCACGTCGGCGAGCGTCAAGGCGAACAGGATCGCGGCCCAGAACAGGCCGCAGGCGGCAACGACGCGGACGAGGCCGCTGGCGTGCTTGAGCTGCATGAACACCAGGGCGACGAGCGCCGTCTTGACCCCGGCGATCCCGAACCCCACGGCGGTGTCGATGCGTCCGTACGGCCAGTAGGCGGCCCAGGTGCTCAGGGCGAGGAAGAGCATCAGGGCGGCCCAGACCCACAGGTTGCGGCGCCACAGGGCGCCGGGGGTCTCGGTGCTCTTGGATTCGGCCTCTTCGCTCATCCGGACCGTCCCGGCAGGTAGAGCATAGGGTAGAGGAAGATCCAGACCACATCCACGAGGTGCCAGTACAGCGCCGTGACCTCGACCTGCGGATTTTCCTTGAGAAAGTCGACGTCGCGCCAGCCCGTGACCGCGAGGCGTGTCACCAGGGCGATGCCGATGCTGAGGTGGATCGCGTGCACCACCGTGACGAGCCAGTAGAAGCCGAAGAAGATCTGGGCCGGCGCCTGGCTCAGGGCGAAATGCGCACCCGGCACCAGGTGCTTCTCGATATCCTCGCGATATTCGAAGCCTTTGACCACCAGGAATGCGAGGCCGAAGACTGCGGTGGCCGCGAGGCACCAGAGCGTCAAGCGGCGAAACAGTCCCTTCTCGGCGGCTTGCGAGGCGACCGCCATGGTCAGGCTGCTGGTGAGCAGGATCGCGGTGTTGAGGGTGCCGAAGACGATGTTGGTTTCGCGCCCGGCGGCCGCGAAGGCCTCCTGGTTCGCCAGGCGCGCGGCAGTGTAGGTCAGGAACAGGGCGCCGAAGAACAGCGCCTCGCTCGCCAGGAAGACCCAGATCCCGAAGGTGGCGCCGTCGCGCTGGCGCGCGAAGGCGGTCGCATGGTCGGTCTCGAGGTCGCTCCAGGGTTCGCGCAAGCGAGCCTCGATATCGGGGTGTCCCTCGCGCAGGCAGGCCTCGACGTCGGCGCGACTCATGTCAGCGACCCCCGCGAGGGAAGCCGCGGCTGGTCGTGGACCGGGGCGACCCCTTCCGGATGGTAGTTGTACGGCCCGCCCTGGACCCGGGGGGAGCCTAAGAAGTTCTGCCGCGGCGGCGGCGAGGTGGTGCGCCATTCGAGCCCGCTCGCGTCCCACGGGTTGTTCGTCGCCCGCTCGCCGAACAGCAGCGACCAGGTGAGGTAGCCGAGCGGCATCAGGTAGGCCACCGCCAGCACCGCAGCGCCGGCCGACGAGAGCACGTTCCAGATCTGGAACTCCGGCGGATAGACGTGGTAGCGCCGCGGCATCCCGAGGTAGCCGGCGATGAATTGCGGGAAGAAGGTCAGGTTGAAGCCGAAGAACATCAGGATCGCGGCGAACCGGGCCCAGGTCTCAGGATAGGTCCGTCCGGTGATCTTCGGCCACCAGAAGTGCAGGCCGCCGAAATAGGCCGAGACCGAAGCGCCGACCATGATGTAGTGGAAATGCGCGACGACGAAGTAGGTGTCCTGAACGTGGACGTCGACCGGGATCGAGGCGAGGAACAGGCCGGTGAGGCCGCCGAGCGTGAACAGCCCGACGAAGCCGAGCGCGTAGAGCATCGGCGATTCGAACCCGACCTGGCCGCGATAGAGCGTGCCGGTCCAGTTGAACACCTTGATCGCCGACGGCACCGCCACGACGAACGACAGGAACGAGAATACCAGGGCAGCGTATGGCGACATGCCCGAGGTGAACATGTGGTGGCCCCAGGTGAAGAAGCCGATCACCGCGATCGCCACCAGGGCATAGACCATGAAGGTGTAGCCGAAGATTTTTCGACGCGCGAAGCAGGTGATCAGCTCCGAGACGACCCCCATCGCCGGCAGCACCATGATGTAGACCGCCGGGTGCGAGTAGAACCAGAACAGGTGCTGGAACAGGATCGGGTCGCCGCCGCGGGCCGGATCGAAGATCGGCAGCCCGAAGGTGCGCTCGGCGACGACCAGCAGCAGGGTCACGGCGAGGACCGGGGTCGCGAGCACGAACATCAGGCTCGTCGTGTACATCGCCCAGACGAAGAGCGGCAGGCGGAACCAGGTCATGCCCGGCGCCCGCAGGAGGTGGATGGTCGCGATGAAGTTCACACCTGTGGCGATCGACGAGAAGCCGGTGGTGAACACGCCGAGCACGGTGAGCGAGACCCAGGTGTTGGAGAAGACCGTGGAGTAGGGGACGTAGAAGGTCCAGCCGGTATCGACCCCACCGAGGAGGAGCGCCGCGACGGCGAGCGATCCCCCGCCGACATTGAGGTACCAGCTGATCAGGTTCAATTTCGGGAAGGCGACGTCCCGGGCCCCGATCATCAGCGGTACCAGGAAGTTGCCGAGCGTGTTGGGAATGCTGGGGATCAGGAAGAACCACACCATCACCACGCCGTGCAGCGTGAACAGCTTGTTGTAGGTGTCGGCCCGCAGCAGGTCGGCCTCGGGCGTCGCGAGTTCGAGCCGCACCAGCATGGCCGCGGCGCCGCCGATGAAGAAGAACACCGTGATGGTGACCGCGTAGAGGATCGCGATCCGCTTGTGATCGGTGGTGAGGAGCCAGGAACGGACGCTGTGCCCGTCGGCGAGGTAGCTCACCGGGAGGCGCAGGTCGAGTTCGTCCGGGTCAGCGAGGCCGGTGGGGCTGGCGGTGGTGCTCATCGGGAGCCTCTTTCTTGTCCCTCCCCACGGCGCGGGGGAGGGTGGCCTGCGGAGCAGGCCGGGAGAGGGGACGACGCTTTCGGAGAGGTCGCGGCCGCCATGAAGGGCGCCATCTGGATCGGCGTCGCGCTGCCCCGCTCCCGCCCCAGCACAGGTGCTACGCACCCGCCGTGGTGCACCCTCCCCTGCAGAGGGGGGAGGGAGCGGACCCTCGCGGCGCTCACGGCCGCACCCCCGGTCCCGCCGGGGCGGGCTCGTCGAGCACCGGCGCCCCCGGCACCATCGCCGGGCTGCGCTCCCGCACCCCGCCGGGTACGTTGGCGCGCATCTCGGGCGTGCCGAGGCTGCGCACCACCCCAGGCTCGGAGCCGAGCGCGCGGATATAGGCGGTGATCGCCTGGACCTCGCCGTCGTCGAGGAGGCCGGCATAGCTCGGCATCACGGGGGCGTAGCCTGCCACCACGTCGCGCCCTGGCTGGAGGATCGAATCGCGGATGTAGGCGGCGTCGGCGGTGGCGAAGCGGCCGCCTTCGAGGGGCACCGGGCGCTCCCAGATTCCGGCGAGGCTCGGCGCGTGCACCG
>JAEWKL010000407.1 GCA_023386115.1 Pseudomonadota bacterium | reverse complement strand
GGGCCGGCCGGCCGCTGGTCGAGCGCCGCACCCGCCCGCCGCTCGATGGCCGGCGCTGAGGGTTCGGGCGGCCGCGATCCAGTCGCCCATCTTATGCTGTTGCGGATGGATCCCCATCCGAGAGATGATCGTTCACCATCGAACGCATCCGCCTGGATTTCGGTGGTCCGCCCGGCGTGCTAGGCTGGCGGCATGTGGATCCTGCGGCGAGGGCGGCGCCCGGGTGCCGTCGGTATGGTGTGCATATGAACTCTCTCAAGCCTGTCCCGTCAGGTGTGGAAGCGCTGCGGCTCGACAACCAGCTTTGCTACGCGCTCTACGCGGCCTCCCACCGCATGACGAAGTGCTACCGGCCCCTGCTCGAGCGGCTGGGCCTCACCTATCCGCAATACCTGGTGCTGATCGTGCTGTGGGAGCATGACGGGCTGACGGTCTCCGATATCGGCCGGCGCCTGCGCCTCGATTCCGGCACGCTGACCCCGGTGCTCAAACGCCTCGAAGCCGCTGGCTTCGTGCGCCGCACCCGGCGGCAGGCCGACGAGCGCGAGGTCGAGATCGGCCTGACCGAGGAGGGCCGGGCCCTGCAGGACGAGGCGGTCGCGGTGCGCCGCTCCGTGGTCGAGACCCTGAAAATGTCCGAGGGCGAGATCGCCGAGCTGCGTGGGCGTCTCGACGCACTCATCGCCACCCTCGGCAGCGAGGCCTGACGGAGGCAACCGGCGCGGAAGTTGTTTGCCGGTTAACAAATCTCGCTTGAGTGCCACGGCCCACCCCGCTTAAAGGGACGGGAGAGGTGCGTCGTCCGCCGCGAGGGAGTCCGGACTGCGGAGCGTGCCGGAAGGATCTTTCCCCAAGCAAAAGATTTTTCGCAAGGAAACTTTGTGCGAGGGATCTCTCCCAGGGTGAATCTCGGGCTCGTCGCTCGAGACCGGACCAGCGAGTGCGCCGCGACGTGACATCCGTGACCTGCCCCGAGTTGCGCCCGAGCCGTGCCCTCTGCCGTTCCGCCGCGGACCGCACCGGATCATGAAGAGCCTGAGGTCCCTGGCGGGTCTCCTGACCGGCTGGTCGGAGCGCAGCGGTGAGCCGCGCCGGCAGGTCGCCGTGCTGCCGGTCCGGCCCGGGCCGGGCGGCAGCCTCCAGGTCATGCTCATCACCTCCCGGGAGACCCGGCGCTGGGTGCTGCCCAAAGGCTGGCCGATGAAGGGCCTGAAGAACTACGAGGCCGCCGCCCGCGAGGCCTACGAGGAGGCGGGCCTGATCGGCCGGGTCGGGCGGCGGGCCCTCGGCAGCTATTTCTACCACAAGCGTCTGAAGAGCCGCGATGCGGTGCTGTGCCAGGTCCAGGTCTTCCGCCTGGACGTGCGCAAGCAGCTCAAGACCTGGCCCGAGCAGCACGAGCGCGAATGCCGCTGGTTCAGCGTGCCGGAGGCGGCGGAGGCGGTGACCGAGGCCGGACTCTCCGCCTTGATCCGCGCCGCCGGGGCCGAGGGCGCGAAGGCCCGCAAGGCCAAGGCGAAGGTGGGCAAGGCTCCGGACTCCAAGGCTCCGGACTCCAAAAATCCCGCCTCCAAGAACCCGGAACCCAAGAACCCGGCGCCCAAAGCCGTGCCCTGACCTCTCCGCTATCCGGCCGTCACACGGCCCCGCTATAGGCTCGGGGTTTCGGCGCAGGCTGCTACGGCCCGCGACTTCCCACACGAGCGGCGCGACGCGATGGCGATCATCCAGGCCTTCCAGCCCGGCGAATTCCTCAATTCGGCTTTGAGCCTCTTCTGCGCCTTCGTGCTCGGCACCCTGATCGGGGCCGAGCGCCAGTACCGGCAGCGCACCGCGGGCCTGCGCACCAACGTGCTGGTGGCGGTGGGGGCGGCGGCCTTCACCGATCTGGGCATGCGCATCGGCCACGCCGACGGCGCGATCCGCATCGTCGCCTACGTGGTCTCGGGCGTCGGCTTCCTGGGGGCCGGCGTGATCATGAAGGAGGGCATGAACGTCCGCGGCCTCAACACCGCCGCGACGCTCTGGTGCTCGGCCGCCGTCGGGGCCCTGTCGGGCGTCGATCTCGCGGCGGAAGCCGCCCTCGTCACCGCCGCGGTGCTCGCCGGCAACACGCTGCTGCGGCCCCTCGTCAACGCCATCAACCGCATCCCGATCGACGAGCGCGACGCGGAGGCGACCTACGAGGTCCGCGCCACCACCGACACCGACCGGCTCTCGGAGGTGCGCGACCTCCTGGTCGAGCGCCTGGAGGCGGCGCATTACCCGGTGAGCGAGGTCGACGTCGAGGAGCGCGGCGAGGACGATGTCGAGGTGGTAGCCACCCTGGTCAGCACCTCGATCGAGCCGGAGGAGATCGACGCCGTGATCGCCCGGCTCGGCGCCGCCGAGGGCATCCGCCGGGCGACCTGGACGGTGCGGACCACGGATTGACCGGTGGCACCGGCGCTCACGCCGCGTGATCGTGCGCGCACCGGTTCCCGGCCTCGTCCGCCGTCCCGGTCCGGGGGCCAGGGACGGGGCTCTGCGCTCACCCGGCCGGTGTGGCGGGCATCCCAGCCCCGAGCACCCGGTCCCAAGGGGCCGGCGAGGGAAAAATCTCGTCGAGGAAGGCGAGGAAAGCCTTCACGTTCGGGTTGCCCCGTCGGCTCTCCGGCCAGAGCGCCGTGAAGGCGGAGCGCTCGACGGAGAAATCCCGCAGGACCGGCACCAGCGCACCCTGGGCGACATACGGCGCGGCGATGTAGGTCGGCGAGATGCCGATGCCGCCGCCGGCGACCAGCATGGCCGCTACGGCATCGCTGAAATCGGTGACGATGCCGGCCTCCGGCGTGAGTTCGACCGTGCGGCCGCCCAGGCGGAACGGCCAGCGCAGGGCCTGGCCGGTGCTCTGGAAGCGGAAATTCACGCAATCGTGGTGGACGAGATCGTCCGGATGCCGCGGCACGCCGCGCCGCTCCAGATAGGCCGGCGCGGCGAAGGCGCAGACCCAGTGCGGCGCGAGGCGGCGGGAGATCAGTCGCGAATCCGAACGGTCGCCCACCCGGATCGCGACGTCGATGCCCTCCTCGATCAGGTCCGTCATGCGATCGCCCAGGCGCAGGTCGATCCTCAGCCGCGGATGGCGCGCGCGGAACCGCGGCAGCGCCGGCGCGAGCAGGTGGAGGCCGACCGGGAGCGGCGCCGTCACCTTCAATGTGCCGGCCGGCTCGGAGCGCGCCGCCACGGCGGCCTGCTCGATCTCCTCGGCCTCGCGCAGGAGGCGCAATGCCCGCTCGTGCAGGTCGCGGCCCTCCGACGTCAGGGTGAGCGAGCGCGTGGTCCGGGTGAACAGGCTCACGCCCAGCCGTTCCTCCAGGCGCTGCACGCTCTTGCTCACCGCCGAGGGCGTGATGCCGAGCGAGCGGGCCGCGGCCGTGTAGCTGCCGAGCGAGGCGGAGCGCGCGAAGGCGATGAGGCCGGTGAGGCGGTCGAGGCCGATCTGTTCCATGACGGAAGGATTGAAGCGATGACCGGCCCGATTATCAAGGTGTGGGTCAGGCTCCATTCTCCTCACCGGCGCGGCACGAGCGCCCGCGAGAAGGACCGTCGTCGTGAGCAGCACCCTCCAGGACCGCATCGTGGTCGTCTTCGGCGGCACCTCGGGCATCGGCCTCGCGGCCGCCCGGCAGGCCAGGGC
>JAEWKL010000395.1 GCA_023386115.1 Pseudomonadota bacterium | reverse complement strand
AGGCCGCGGTGACGGCCCGCGTCCTTCGCCTCTACGCGGAGCTCGCCTGATGGAGCCGGTCGCCTTCATCCGCGCCCATACGGCGCTCCGTCCCGTGCCGCACGCTCCGGCGATCCGCCTGCACGTCGCCGACGAGGCGACGGAGCTGTGGGGTCGCACCGAGGAGGAGCTGGGCGAGATCGGCCTGCCGCCGCCCTTCTGGGCTTTCGCCTGGGCCGGCGGCCAGGCGCTCGCGGCCTACGTGCTGGAGCACTCTGAGACGGTGGCCGGCGCCCGGGTGCGCGACTTCGCCTCCGGCGCCGGCCGCGTCGCCATCGCGGCCGCGATGGCGGGCGCGGCCTTCGTCGAGGCGAGCGACCTCGATCCCTTCGCGCTGGCGGCGATCGGCCTCAACGCGGCCGAGAACGGCGTCGCCGACCGCATCACCGCGAAAGGCGCCGACCTGATCGGCCGCGACGAGGGCTGGGATTGCGTGCTCGCCGCCGACATCTTCTACGAGCGCGACCTCGCCGCCCGGGTCGGCGACTGGCTCGCCACCCTGCACGCCCGCGGCGCCAGGGTGCTTTTGGGCGATCCCGGCCGGGCCTACCTGCCGAAGGACCGGCTGGAGAACCTCGCGACCTACGCGGTGCCGGTGACCCGGGCGCTGGAGGATTCCGAGATCAAGCGGACGGGGGTGTGGCGGTTTCGGGGGTGAGAAACCAGTCGCCCGATCTGCGCAGGCGTCTTCGCCTCACAGAATCATCCCGGGGCTCGCCATAGGCGAGAGCCCGGAGTGCCGAAGGCGCGCCCAGAACCGCGGAGCGTGCAGAACATGGCGGAGCGCGTTCCGCTTCATTGGTCTGCACCTGCGTGTCTGGGCGTGCCTCCGGCACTCCGGGCTCCGCTGCGCGGCCCCGGCACGACGTGGAGGACTCCGGGTTCGCATGCCCGAGCAGGCCATGCTCATCTGCTTGCGGAAGGCCCTCAATGCGCTCCCTGCTGCTGCTTGGCCCGCGCCACGATCTGCGTCGGGTTGACGAAGCGCAGCGCGATCACCAGCCAGACCAGCGTCACGGCCATGTAGACCACTGCCATCGCGTCGATCGATTGCCCGGCGCGCACGCCGGCGGCGAAGACCGCGTAGTAGAGCGCCACCACCAGGGTCTGGCTCGTCGGCCCGGCGACCAGGAAGGTCAATTCGAACATCGCGATGGTGCGCACCAGCACCAGCAGCAGGGCGGCCAGGATGCCCGGGATGAGGAGCGGCAGCAGGATCCGCAGGAAGAGCTGGCGCGTGCCGGCGCCGAAGACCCGGGCCGCCGCCTCGATGCGCGGATCGATCTGCTCGATGAACGGGATCATCACCAGCACCACGAAGGGCACGCTCGGCACGAGGTTCGCCAGCACCACGCCCCAGAGCGTGCCGGCGAGGCCGGCCTGATAGAGCACGGTGGCGAGCGGGATGCCGTAGGTGATCGGCGGCACCAGCAGCGGCAACAGGAAGACCAGCATCACCAGCCGCTTGCCCGGGAAGTCGCGCCGCGCCAGCGCATAGGCCGCCGTGACCCCGAGGGCGCCGGAGATCAGCACCACCAGGAACACCACCTGGAGCGTGACGACCAGCACCTCGCCGAGCTGGAACTCGTCCCAGGACGCGGCGTACCAGCGGGTGGTGAAGCCGAGCGGCAGCCAGGTGCCGAGCCAGCGCGTGGCGAAGGAGTTGAGCACCACCGCGGCGATCATCGCCAGGAGGTTGAGGCAGAACAGCAGCGTGACGGACCAGACCGCCATCCGCCACAGGCGCGAGCCGAGGCCGGTGTCGCGGATCATCCCTTGGTGCCTCCGACCGGGCCGGTATAGAGGAGCGTGCGGCCCCAGAGCAGCAAACCCACGATGGCGAGCTGGACCGCCCCCATGATCATCGCGATCGCCGAGGCGAGCGAGTAGTCGTATTCCTCGAACGCCGCCTGGTAGGCCGCGATCGAGATCACCCGCGTGGCGCCGGCAGGCGCCCCGAGCAGCACCGCGGAGGGGAAGACCGAGAAGGCCTGGACGAAGGACAGGCAGAAGGTCACGGCGAGCCCGGGCAGGATCAGCGGCAGGATGACCTTGGTGAAGCGCTGCCAGGCATTGGCGCCATGCGTCGCCGCCGCCTGCTCCAGGGCCGGGTCGATGCCGGTGACCGAGGAGAGCGTCAGCAGGAAGGCGAACGGGAAGCCGGTGATGAGGAGCGAGGCGAACACGCCCCAGTAATTGTTGGTGAGCTTGAGCGGGCTCCCGATCACCCCGAGCCAGACGAGCGAGCGGTTGAACCAGCCCTGCGGCCCGAGGAAGTTGAGCAAGCCCTCCGCCACCAGCACCGTACCGAGGGTGATCGGCAGGACCAGGATGGTGGTCAGCAGGCGCTGGCGCCGCATCAGCCGCACACGCAGCGCGATCGGCACCGCCAGCGCGAGGTTGAGCACCGTCACGGGAAGCGCGAGCCGGAGCGTCGCCGCGATCGTGTCGTAGAGGAACGGGTCGGAGAAGAAGCGGGCATAGTTCGCCCACCAGGCGCCGGCCTTCGGCTGCAGCGACAGCACCAGGCCATAGGCGAAGGGATAGACGAACAGGCCGAGGATCGCGAGGAGAGCGGGCAGCACCAGGAGCGTCGTGCCGTCGAGGCCGCGAGCGGCCAGCCGCACCGCGAGCGGCGGCGCCTCGGCCGGCACCGCGGCCGTGGGAAGCGAGGTCGAGGTCACGCCGCCTCCCCGGGGAAGACCAGAACCCGCGGCGAGGCGGCGGCGAGGCGTAACGTCTCGTCCTGCGCCACCGCCCGGTCTGAGCGGAAGAACAGCTCGGTCCCGTCCTGCGCCACGGCGGTGCCGAAGTAGGCCCGGCCGCGATACTCGACGCTGGCGACCCGGGCCGGCACGCCGTCCGTGGCAGGCGTCAGGTCCTCCGGACGGATCGCCGCGACGGCCGGCGCGCCGGGGCTCAAGGTCTCCCGCAGGGTACCGGCGAGGCGGGTGCCGCAGATCTCGACCTCGGCCCGCGCGCCGTCCACGGCGATCGCCCGGCCGCGCAGGCGATTGCGAAAGCCCATGAAATCCGCGACGTCCGGATGGGCCGGGCGCTCGTAGAGGTCTTCCGGCGTGCCGACCTGGCGGATGCGCCCGTCGCGCATCACCACGATCCGGTCGGCCATCGACAGGGCCTCGTCCTGGTCGTGGGTGACGTAGATCGTGGTCGAGCCGATGGCGTCGTGGATGCGGCGGATCTCGGCCCGCATCTCCAGGCGCAGCTTGGCGTCGAGGTTCGACAAGGGCTCGTCCATCAGGACCACCGGCGGCTCGATCACGATCGCCCGGGCGATGGCGACGCGCTGCTGCTGGCCGCCGGACATCTGGCCCGGGAGCTTCGCTGCCTGGGATTGCAGCCGCACCAGCGCCAGCGCGTCGTCGACCCGGCGGGCGGCCTCTTGGCCCTTCACACCCCGCATGGCGAGGCCGAAGCCGACATTCTTTGCCACATTCATGTGCGGGAACAGGGCGTAGCTCTGGAACACCATGCCGAAGCCGCGCTCCTCGGGCTTCAGCCGGTCGATGCGGCGCTCGCCGAGATGGATCGACCCGCCGGTGAGCGGCAGGAGCCCGGCGATGCAGTTGAGCGCCGTCGACTTGCCGCAGCCCGAGGGTCCAAGAAGGGCGATGAACTCGCCCCCCCGGATCGTCAGGTCGAGCCCGTCGAGGGCGGTCATCGCGCCGAACCGGCGGCTCAGGCCGCTCAGCCGCAAATCCTGCGGCGCCTCGTGATGGCGTGCCATCGGTGTCCTCTCCCCCCGGCCTCTTCCGGGCCGCCGTCGCAGTGTTACCGCTTCTTGCCGGAGCCGACCTGCTCGTCCCAGCGGCGGAAGGCCACCACCATTTTGTCGGGGTCCAGCGGCATCTCGATCGGATGCTCGGCGATCATGCGGTCGTATTCCGGCCGGCCGAATTCCTTCAGCGCCGCGCGGCTCTCCGGCGGGGCCATGTCGAGGGTGACGCCCTTCACGGCCGGGCCGGGATAGAAGTAGCCCTCGTCGTAGGTGTAGGCCTGCTGCGCCGGCTGGAGCAGGAAGGCCATCAGGTCGAGGATGACCGCGAGCTTCTCGTCGGGCACGCCCTTCGGCACCGCCATGTAATGGGCGTCCGCGACCCAGCGGAAATCCTTGAGTGCCCCGACCTTGGCCTCGGCCGGGACCACGCCGAGCACCCGCGGGTTGATGTCCCAGCCAGTGGTCGAGACGATGATGTCGCGGCTGCCCTCGCCGAGCTCCTTCATCGTCTGCGACGTACCGCCCGGGTAGTAGTCGACGGTCTCGCCGATCGCCCGCAGGTAGTCCCAGGTCTTGTCCCAGCCCTTGTCCGGATCGGCCGGGTCCTTGTCGCCGAGGATATAGGGCAGGCCCATGATCCAGGTGCGGCCCGGGCCCGAATTCGCCGGGCGGGCATACATGAACTTGCCCTTGTTCTGGCGCGCCCAGGCCAGGAGGTCCTCGGCCGTGGCCGGCACGGTCTTCACGCGGTCGGGCATGTACTCGATCAGCGGCCCGGACGGGTACCAGGCGACGCACAGGCCCTGGTCCTGGGCCAGGCCGTTCAGCCGCAACGCGGCGGGCTGGTAGATGTCGGCGGGCTTCGGCAGCCGGCCGGCATGGGGCTTGAGGTCGACCCACAGCTTCTGCTCGATGCCGGCGGCGATGCCGTCGGTGCCGGTGAGAACGAGGTCGATGTCGACCCGGCCGGCGGCCTGCTGCGCCTTGAGCTTCGAGGGCAGTTCCGGCGCCGGCGCCTTGGTGAAGGCGAAGCGCGAGACGATGCCGGGCTTCGCCCGCCGATAGGCCTCGATCGCCTTCTGGGTGAGCGCCAGGTTGCCCGCCACATCGACGACGGTGACGACGACGGGCGATTTCGGCAGGGCCAGCTCGGCCCGGGCGCGCCCGCCAAGGACGAGCCCCGCCCCGGCCGCGAGTCCCGCGACCGCTGTGCGGCGTGTGATCGTCATGTTTCCCCCGTTTCGCACCTGGGCTCTACCGGCCCTCGATCGGCCACGGATCGCTCCGTGCTTTCCATCCATTGGTGCACTAATATTTTAGCGCGTCAAGCCTGACGGAAGGAAAGGCTGGTCGGCAGGTGCGAGTGAACCCTCCCCCTTCTGCGGGAGAGGGTTCCGGCATCGCGCCTCAGGTATACATCGCCTTCAGGTCCAGCGTGCTCTCGCGCCCGATCGTGTCGTAATTCTGCTCGAGCCACGCCTTCGCCGCAGCCCGCCCCGCATCGCGCAGTTCGAGGAAGAACGGCCACTGCGCCCGCAGGCGCGAGGAGGCCGAGGCGTCGTCGAGCGCGCCGCCGCTGCCGTCGATGCGGTGGAGCAGCACCTGCTTATAGGCGTTCGAGCGCCCGAGCACGCCGTCCTCGATCAGATCGTCGACGAAGTCGATCGCCCGCAATTCACGCAGCAGGTTGGCGTTGAAGGTGATCTCGTTGAGGCGGTCGCGGATCTCGGCCGGGCTGCGGGGCGTCTCGCGGCGCTCGACCGGGTTGATCTGGACGAGCAGGATGTCGCGGGAGCGGGCGCCGTGATAGAGGGGATAGAGCGGCGGGTTGCCGAGATAGCCGCCGTCCCAGTGCGGCACGCCGTCGATTTCCACCGCCTGGAACACCGTCGGCAGGCAGGCCGAGGCCATCAGGTGGTCGACCGTGAGGTCCGGCCGCTCGAACACCGCCATCTTGCCGGTCCAGACATTGGTGGCCGAGATGAACAGGTCGGCCGGCCCGTCCCGGCGCACGGCCTCGAAATCGACCGTGTCGGCCAGCGCCCGCTTCAGCGGATTGATGTTGAGCGGATTGGACGTGTAGGGGCTGGCGACGGCGTTCCAGAACGCCCCGACCGGGGTCTTCTTCCAGAAGCTCATCACCCCGTCGACGACGGTCTGCTGTGCCTGCGGCAGGTCGGCGTCGAGGCTGACCTCGCGCCAGAACGCCTCCAGGCGCTCGCGCGCGCCGTCGGGGCCGCCGCGCAGCCAGCCATCGACCATCACGACGGCGTTCATGGCGCCGGCGCTCGCCCCCGTGATCGCCTCGAAGGCGAGGCGGCCGTCCTCGATCAGGGCGTCGAGCACGCCCCAGGTGAAGGCGCCGTGGGCGCCGCCGCCCTGGAGCGCCAGCGCGATCGCCTTCTCGGCCCGGGGCCCGACGAGGCCGCGGCCGAGCGGGCCGGAAACCGCCTGGCGCGGGCCGGAGGCCGAGAGGCCGATGGTGTCGTGAGCCGCGTCGGGGACTTTCGCCCCGCGGGACTCCGCTTGCTGGGGTAAGGTCGTGTCCGTCATGCCCCGGGATGTGGTGTGCTGCGCTGCGAAAGCAAATGGTGCGCTGCAACGTCGCGCCGGGCTGGCGCGGCGTCACGCGCTTGACGCGTGCGGTCGTCACCCTCAGCTAAGGCTGTGATCCGCGCCGGGAATGCCCGGCTGGGGTTCCCGAAGAGCGGTGCGCTCCGGACAGGTGATGGCAAGGATGTCGCAGCGTTCCGGTCAGCATGGCGGGATCGGCCGGTTCAGGCCGTCGGTCGCGCCCGCCTGTCCCGTGGAACGAAGCGATTTCCACCGCGCCCGGAAATGCTCTAGACGGTTGTCACGCCGCGACTGAAGCGACCCTTGAGACTCTAGCGAACGACCCCCGAAGGTATCCGATGGAAGCCATGGAAGCCCTCGCCGCGACCGCCCCGGCGGACGCCGCTCCCGAGATCGCCGGCCCGAGCCCCCGGCACCGCACGGTCGGCGTCCGTATCGGCGAGGGCGAGGGCGCGGTGGTGATGGGCGGCGGCGCCCCGATCGTCGTGCAGTCGATGACCAACACCGACACGGCCGACATCGACGCCACGGTGGCGCAGGTCGCCGCGCTCGCGCGGGCCGGCTCCGAGGTCGTGCGCATCACCGTCGACCGCGACGAGGCGGCCACCGCCGTGCCGAAGATCCGCGAGCGGCTCGACCGCATCGGGGTCACCGTGCCCCTCGTCGGCGACTTCCACTATATCGGCCACAAGCTCCTCTCCGACCATCCGGCCTGCGCCGAGGCACTGGCCAAGTACCGGATCAACCCGGGCAATGTCGGCTTCAAGGAGAAGAAGGACCTGCAGTTCGGCACCATCGTCGAGCTGGCCGCCCGCTACGGCAAGGCCGTGCGGATCGGCGCCAACTGGGGCTCCCTCGACGAGGCGCTCCTCACCCACATGATGGACGAGAACGCCCGTTCGGCCCGTCCCCGCGACGCCCGCGCCGTCATGCGCGAGGCGATGGTGCAGTCCGCCCTCCTCTCCGCCGACCGGGCGGTGGAGATCGGCCTGCCCAAGGACCGCATCGTGCTCTCGGCCAAGGTCTCGGCGGTGCAGGACCTGATCGCGGTCTACCGCGAGGTGGCGCGCCGCTCGGACTACGCCATCCATCTCGGCCTGACCGAGGCCGGCATGGGCACGAAGGGCATCGTGGCGGCCTCCGCGGCGATCGGCGTGCTGCTCCAGGAGGGCATCGGCGACACGATCCGCTACTCCCTGACCCCGGAGCCGGGCGGCGACCGCACCGTCGAGGTGAAGGTGGCGCAGGAGCTGCTCCAGACGATGGGCTTCCGCACCTTCGTGCCGCTCGTCGCCGCCTGCCCGGGCTGCGGCCGCACCACCTCGACGGTGTTCCAGGAGCTCGCCCGCGACATCCAGAACTGGATCACCACCTCGATGCCGGAATGGCGCAAGACCTATCCAGGGGTCGAGGGGCTGAACGTCGCCGTGATGGGCTGCATCGTCAACGGTCCGGGCGAGTCGAAGCACGCCGATATCGGCATCTCGCTGCCCGGCACCGGCGAGACCCCGACCGCCCCGGTCTTCATCGACGGCAAGAAGGCGATGACCCTGCGCGGCCCGACGCTGGCCAAGGACTTCGAGGGCATCGTCATCGACTACATCGAGCGCCGCTTCGGCCATGCGTCCGACAAGGGACTGGGCCGCCGCAGCGCCGCCGAGTGAGCGAGACGCAAGATTAAGGACCGGTTACCGAAGGGGCAGGCGCAGGGTGCCTTGCGCCCCCCCGGACCCGTGCTACAATCCTGCCACAATCAGGCCCGGCGGGCGCGCCGGGCCGAGACGGATTCGAGCCCGCCACCCGCCCCATCAGCGCGCTTGGCGGCAATCCCGGCCGCCCGCGGGCGCATCCCCGATCAGACATGACACAGTCAGCCGCATCGACGGGCGGACCCGCCGCGCCACCCGGAACCCTCACGCCGCCGAGCGGCGGCCCGCCGACCCCGGCCGGCAGCGTCGACGAGGCCGAGGGCCACGGCCACGCCAAGGCGAGCTTCTGGACCCTGTTCCTCGGCTCGGTCGGCGTCGTCTACGGCGATATCGGCACGAGCCCGCTCTACGCCTTCCGCGAGGCCTTGGGCCCGGGCCGGGCCGACGGCGTGCTCACCGGCGAGGAGGTGCTCGGCACCGTCTCGCTGCTGCTCTGGGCGCTCGTGCTCATCGTCACCATCAAGTATGTCATCCTGCTCCTGCAGATGGACAACAAGGGCGAGGGCGGCATCCTCTCGCTGATGGCGCTCGCCCGCAAGGCGCTCGGCGGCTCGCACATCGTGTTCATGCTGGGCCTGTTCGGCGCCGCCCTGTTCTACGGCGACGCGATCATCACCCCGGCGATCTCGGTCCTGTCGGCGGTGGAGGGCCTGAAGCTCGTCACCCCCGCCCTTGAGCACTACGTCCTGCCGATCACCATCGCGATCATCCTGCCGCTGTTCTTCGTCCAGAGCCGGGGCACCGCCCGGATGGCGACGTTCTTCGGCCCGATCATGCTGGTGTGGTTCTCGGTGCTGATGCTCGCGGCGCTGCCGCACATCGCCCGCACGCCGCAGGTCCTGTGGGCGCTCAATCCCTGGCACGCGGTCCATTACCTGCTCGGTCACGGCACCGGGGCCCTGGTGGCCCTCGGCGCGGTGTTCCTGGCGGTGACCGGGGCCGAGGCCCTGTTCGCCGATCTCGGCCATTTCGGCCGCCGGCCGATCCAGACCGCCTGGATCGCCCTGGTCGGCCCGGCGCTCGCCGTCAACTACCTCGGCCAGGCCGCCCTGGTGTTGGCCAACCCCGACACGACCGACCCGTTCTACCAGCTCGTCCCCGAATGGGGCCTGCTGCCGATGGTGCTGCTCGCCACCGCGGCGACCGTCATCGCCAGCCAGGCGGTGATCACCGGCGCCTTCTCGCTGTCGCGCCAGGCGGTGCAGCTGGGTCTCCTGCCGCGGCTCGAGATCCGCCACACCTCGGAATCGCATTCGGGCCAGATCTACCTGCCGCAGATCAACACGCTGCTGATGTTCGGCGTGGTGGTCCTGGTGGTGCTGTTCCGCTCCTCCAGCGCCCTCGCCTCGGCCTACGGCATCGCCGTCACCGGCACGATGCTGATCACCGCCGGCCTCGCCTTCCTGGTGCTGTGGCGGGTGTGGAAGTGGTCGCCGCTGGCCGCCGGCGCCACGATGGTGCCGTTCATTGCCGTCGAATTGCTGTTCCTGGTCTCGAACCTGCTCAAGGTGTTCGAGGGCGGCTACATGCCGCTGCTGCTGGCCGGCTGCCTCGTCGTGCTGATGTGGACCTGGGTGCGCGGCGTCACAATCCTGTTCAACAAGACCCGCAAGACCGACGTGCCGCTGGCCGAGCTCGTCGCGATGCTGGAGAAGAGCCCGCCGCACCACGTCCGCGGCACCGCGGTGTTCCTCACCAGCGACCCCGAGACCGCCCCGGCAGCGCTCCTGCACAACCTGAAGCACAACAAGGTGCTGCACGAGAAGAACGTCGTGCTCACGGTCAAGACCATCGACCTGCCGCGCCTCAACGATTCCGACCGGGTCCGGATCGAGCCGATGGGCCCGCATTTCTGGAAGGTCGTGATGAAGTTCGGCTACATGGAATCGCCGAACATCCCGAAGGGCCTGGCGCTCCTGCGCAAGCAGGGCTTCAAGTTCGACATCATGGCGACGTCGTTCTTCCTGTCGCGGCGCTCGATCCGCCCGGCGGCGCAGTCCGGCATGCCGTTGTGGCAGGACCGGGTGTTCATCACGCTCGCCCGCAACGCCAACGACGCGACGGACTTCTTCCAGATCCCGACTGGCCGCGTGGTCGAGGTCGGCACCCAAGTCACCGTTTAGAATAAGGTCACGGTCTCGATGGGCGCCCTCGACGGCAGGCGGATCCTTCTCGTCATCGGGGGCGGCATCGCGGCCTACAAGTCGCTCGACCTGATCCGGCGCCTGCGCGAGCGCGGCGCCGCGGTGCGCTGCGTGCTCACCAAGGGCGCGCAGGAATTCGTGACCCCGCTCGCCGCCGCGTCCCTGTCCGGCCAGCGCGCCCATACCGACCTGTTCGACCGGGCCGACGAGGCCGATATCGGCCATATCAGGCTCGCCCGCGACGCCGACGCCGTGGTGGTGGCGCCGGCCACCGCCAACACGCTGGCCCGCATGGCCGGCGGCCACGCGCCGGACCTCGCCTCGACGGTGCTCCTCGCCACCACCCTGCCGATCCTGATCGCCCCGGCGATGAACGTGCGGATGTGGCTGCACCCGGCGACCCGGCGCAACCTCGCCCTGGTCACGGGTGACGGCGTCAGGGTGGTGGGTCCGAATATCGGCCGGATGGCCGAGGCCGAGACCGGGCCCGGCCGGATGGCCGAGCCGGACGAGATCGCCGACGCCGTCGAAGTCCTGCTGGCGGCGCGGCAGGAGGGTGAAGCGCCCCGGGGGGCCGAGCCTCTCTCCGGCCGCCACCTCCTCGTCACCTCGGGGCCGACCCACGAGCCGATCGACCCGGTGCGCTACCTCGCCAACCGCTCCTCCGGCAAGCAGGGCCACGCCATCGCGGCGGCCGCCGCCGCGGCCGGCGCCCGGGTGACCCTGGTCTCGGGTCCCGTGACCTTGGCCGATCCTCCCGGCGTCACGGTGGTGCGGGTCGAGACCGCCCGCGAGATGCTGGCGGCAGTCGAGGCGGCTTTGCCCGCCGACATCGCGGTCTTCGCCGCCGCCGTTGCCGACTGGCGCCCGGCCAGCTTCGGCGACGAGAAGATCAAGAAAGCACCGGAGGGGCCCCCTCCCCTCAGGCTCACCGAGAATCCCGACATCCTGGCGACGATCGCCCGGCGGACGGAAGGGCGACCGCCCCTGGTGGTGGGCTTCGCCGCCGAGACCACCGACGTGATCGCCCATGCCCGGGCCAAGATCGCCCGCAAGGGCTGCGACCTCATCGTCGCCAACGACGTCTCGGCTGCGTCCGGCGTGATGGGGGGCGACCGCAACGCCGTCCACCTGATCGGCCGCGACGGCAGCCTCGAGACCTGGCCGAGCTTGGCCAAGGACGAGGTCGCACGCCGCCTCGTCGCGCGGCTGGCCGAGCTGGCGCCCTCCCCCTGAGGCAAGATATCGCCGCTCAGGCAGTGGGCGCCCGCGATTCCGGCATTATGTCTCCGCCTCCCGCTTCCGGGAGGTCGCCTTGCCCACCATCCTCGTCGTCACGCTGATCTGCGCGTCGTCCCTGGCGGCGCAGGATTGCACCCGCGACACGGCCCAGGACGTGATCACCCATCCGGCCCACTCGCCGCAGGAATGCATGCTGCTCGGCCCGGCCATCGCCGCCGGCACCGGCCGCGGCACCGAGGCCGGGACCTACGTGAAGACGCTGTGCGAGCGGCGGCGCTAGGCCGCACGCCTCCGGTCCGTCCACGCCTCTCCCTGGCATGCCCGTTGCCAACCGTGACCGACCCCGCACCGGCCGCGGCGTCCTCGTCTCAGCAGAGTCGCATGGCGCAACTCTGCTGAGTTTCTTGATTTTGCATCATTTTTGTCGCCGAACCGGTAACCATTGCGGCACCGGTCTGGTGCGACCGGCGGAATGATGCTCAGGGAGAGAGCCCATGAAGCGCGAAGACCTCACGGAGAAGCTCCTCGACATCAAGCGCGAGAAGGGCTGGACCTGGAAGCACATCCAGGACGAGATCGGCGGGATCTCGCCGATCCTGATCACCGCCGCCTGCATGGGCCAGATGAAGCTGCCCAAGGCCCAGGCCGCGAAGGCCGCCGCCCTGTTCGGCCTCTCGGCCGCCGAGGAGCGGATGCTGAACGAGGCCCCCTATCGCGGCTCGATCCCGCACATGCCGCCGACCGACCCGCTGATCTACCGCTTCTACGAGCTGGTGATGGTCTACGGCACCACCTGGAAGGAGCTGATCCAGGAGGAGTTCGGCGATGGCATCATGTCCGCCATCGACTTCAACATGACGATGGAGCGGGAGCCGAACAACAAGGGTGACCGCGTGAAGCTGCAGATGTCGGGCAAGTTCCTGCCGTATAAGTATTATGGCAACGAGGAGGGCGTGCCGGAATACGGATTCAAGGAGCCGTAGGAGTTTCGGCTCCATCCGATCGGGGCACGGGTAGCGCGAGCGTCACAGGGTTTCCGCACCGCTCAAGCGCGTGGAGCGAAGCTCCACCGTCGCGGGCTGGTGATGCGATTGTCCGGAGGATAGCTTCGGGAGAGTCGTATCACCCCTCCGCCACCGCCTCCCGCCGGCTCCCGGCCCGCGTCGCCACCAGCGCTCCCGCCACGATGAGCCCGCAGGCGAGCGCCAGCGACCATGTCGCCGGGGCGTAGCCGGCGGCGACGAGGATCAGGGTCGAGAGCACCGGGGCGGCGTAGGAGCCGACGCCGAGGAGGCGGATGTCGCCGCGCTTGACGCCGATGTCCCACAGGTAGAACGCCGCCCCAACCGGCCCGAGGCCCAGAGCTGCGACCGCGGCCCATTGCGCCGGCCCTTGCGGCCAGACCGTGCGCTCGACGGCGAGATGGCAGAGCAGGCTCAGGGCTGCGGTCGCGAGGCAGAACCCCGCCACCGCGTCGGTCGGCACCGCGCCGACCCGGCGCGACAGCACCGAGTAGCCCGACCACAGGAAGGCGCAGGCCAGAGCCGCGGCGTAGCCCGGCAGGGCCGCGGCCTCGAACGTCAGGGAGCCGCGGCCGAGGAAGAGCGTGACCACGCCGGCAAGGCCCAGGAGCGCACCGGCGAGATGGGCCGCGCGCAAGCCCCCCTCCCCCGGCAGCAGGGCGGAGAACAGCACGATCAGGAGCGGCCAGAGATAGCTGATGAGCCCGGCCTCCGCCGGCGGCGCGAGGCGCAGGGCCGCGAAATAGAGGGCATGGTAGCCGAACAGCCCGACGATCCCGAGCGCCCACACCGACAGAGGCTGGCGCAAGGCGGCGAGCCCCGAGGGCCGCACGATCCAGCTGGCGCAGCCGAGGAGCCCGCCGACCAGGAACGTCATGGCGGCGAGCTGGAACGGCGGCACCGCGCCGGAGGCGGCGGTGAACAGGGCGAGCAGCGACCAGAGCAGGATGGCGCCGGAGCCGATCAGGGTGGCGGAGCGGATCGTCATGGCGCCGGCCTAGCACGCCTGAGCCTGCCGGCTCATCCGGAAATCGGCTAGGACTCTGCATCGTCCGCCAGAGGAGCGCGCCCTGATCGAACTCGCCCCCGGCCTGATCCACCATCCGGGCTATCTCGACGCCGCGGCGCAAGGAGCGCTCGCGGCCGATCTCGCGGCCGTGCTGCGCGAGGCCCCGCCCTTCACGCCGGCGATGCCGCGCACGGGCAAGCCGTTCTCGGTGCGGATGACGAATTGCGGCCCCTTGGGCTGGGTCTCGGACCGGGCGGGCTACCGCTACCAGGCGATGCACCCGGAGACGGGCCGGCCCTGGCCGGCGATGCCGGCGGCGGTGAGGCGGGCCTGGGCCGAGCTCGCCGGCTGCCCGGCCGAGCCGGAGGCCTGCCTCGTCAACCTCTACGCCCCCGGGACCCGGATGGGGCTGCACCAGGACCGGGACGAGGCGGAGTTCTCGGCCCCGGTCCTGTCCCTGTCCCTCGGGGCCACCGCTCTCTTCCGCTACGGCGGCTTGCGGCGCACCGACCCGACCCGCTCGGTGCGGCTGGCTTCCGGCGATGCCCTGGTGATCGGCGGGCCCTCGCGCCTGATCTTCCATGGCGTCGACCGCATCCTGCCTTCCGACCTTCTCTCGGCCGGCCTGCGGGCCTCGGGATCCGGGCCGGCCCTGCCCGAGGCGGTGGCAGCGGGCGGGCGCCTCAACCTGACCTTGCGACGCGTCTCGGCGATCCGCCCCGCTTGACAGACCGCCGCGCACGGCCGACGCATCCGGCGAAGTCCCGAGACGCCGCCCGATCCCGGACGGCCTTTCGCCAACCCAGAGACGAGTCTGATGTCGACGAGTCCCCTGTCGCTGCGCGTCCTGACGCTCCTCACCTTCCTGTTCGGCCTGCCGGCCGGGGCGCTGGCGGCCGATCCGGTCTACCCGCCGGGCTCGCGCTTCGGCTTCGAGCCGGCCAAGGAGATGGTGGTGTCGCGCCGCTTCACCGGCTTCGAGCGGCAGGGCGGCGGTGCCACCGTCTCGGTGGTCGAGCTGCCGCCCCAGGCCTACAAGGACCTCACCGCCAACTTCACCGACGAGAACCTGAAGAGCCAGGGCCTCGTCGTGAAGACCCGCGAGACCCTGAAGCTCGCCGACGGGCGCGAGGGCCTGCTGTTCACCGGCGAACAGCCGATCGAGCAGCCCGCCGGCACGCCGGCCCTGCACAAATGGGTGTTCCTCGTCTCGGACCCGACCGTCACCGGCATCATCATTGGCCAGACCCTGCCCGCGGCCGAATCCGACGAGGCGATGCGCGCGATGCTGACCAGCGTGCGGGTGCGGCCGGCCCTCTCCCTCGACCAGCAGGTCGCGGCCCTGCCGTTCCGGGTCACCGAAACCGCGGGCTTCCGCCCGGTGCGGGTGCTCGGCGGCAACTCGGTGCTCTACACCGACGGGCCGAAGGACCAGATGATGAACCTGGAGCAGCCGATCCTGGTGCTCGCCGAGGCGGTGCAACCGGCGCCGGCGGCCGAGCAGCGCGACGCCTTCGCCAAGGCCGCGCTCTACTCGAATCAGACCATGAAGGACTTCGCGATCGAGCGCTCGCAGAGCTTCCGGCAGAACGGCGCCGAGTGGCACGAGATCGTGGCCCGGGCCACCGACGTGCCCTCGGGCACGCCCGTGGTGGTGTCGCAGACCATCCGCTTCCAGCCCGACGGCTATTTCCGCGCCGTCGGTGTGGTCCGTGCCCAGGATCGCGAGACGATGTTGCCGCGCTTCCGCAAGGTGGTGGACGCCGTCGCGTTCTGATCGTCTCGTCCACCCGCGGCCCTCAGGATGAAGGCGCGGGTGGGAGACAGGATGTCGATCATCCAGTGAGAAGCGGAGGCGGGGAGCGCGCGAGCCCCCGCCCACCCGGACGCCCGCGATGGAACTCAAGTGGATCGAGGACTTCCTGAGCCTCGCCGAGACCCGCAGCTTCTCCCGCTCGGCGGAGATGCGCGCCGTCACCCAATCGGCGTTCAGCCGGCGCATCCGCTCGCTGGAGGTCTGGCTCGGCACGGCGCTCCTCGACCGGAGCACCTACCCGATCACGCTCACCGCCGACGGCCGCCAGTTCCTCGAGACTGCCGAGGAGGTGGTGCGGCTCCTCACCCTGAGCCGGGCCGATTTCCACGCCCGCAGCGACGGCGCCGGGCTGCCGGTGGTGACGATCACGGCGCTCCACTCGCTCTGCCTGTCCTTCCTGCCGCGCTGGCTCGGGCGCATCCGTGACGCGCTCGGGCCGGTGGCGAGCCGGGTGCTGCCGGACAACTTCAACATCTGCGTCCAGGCCCTCGTCGAGGGCGGCTACGACCTGCTCCTGACCTATCACCACCCGGGCATCCCGATCCCGCTCGACCCCGAGCGCTATCCCTGCCGGGTCGTCGGCCGCGACAGCCTGGCGGCGGTCGCCTCGCCCCGCGGGCTGGTGCCGGATGCGAGAGGCCGGCTGCCGCTGCTGCAATATTCCCGCGGCTCGTTCCTCGGCCGCCTCGCCGGCATCGCGCAATCCGCCGAGGACGCGCCGGCGACCTACCCGGTCCATACGAACGAGAACTCGATGGCCGAGGCCCTGCGCTCGATGGCGCTCGGCGGCCACGGCATCGCCTGGCTGCCGCGCAGCCTGGTCGAGCCCGAGATCCGGGCCGGCGCCCTGACGGTCCTGGGTCGCGAGATGCCGATGGACATCCGGCTCTACCGCAGCGCCGAGCGCCACCGCTCCTTCCTCGACGAGGTCTGGGCGGTCGCGGCGGAGGACCCGCCAAACTATTCGGATGCGGAATAGTTCATCGCGAACATAGCATTGGCGATGCGCCCGATGCGGGATTATTCCGCCGCCATCCGGTGACGGCGCCGCGGTTCCTCGCGGAACCCGCCCGATCCCGACCCCACACCGCCCATCCGACGCGGCCCCGCCGCCTGCGCGCCCACCGGCGCGCCGGCTCGCGGCCGCGCGCTACAAATCTGCGCCAGGAGCCTGCCATGACCGCCACAGCGACCCGCCTCGAGCACGACCTTCTGGGCGACCGGGAGGTGCCGCAGACTGCCTATTACGGCATCCACACCCTGCGCGCGGTCGAGAACTTTCCGATCACCGGCATGACGCTCGCCACCTGCCCCGACCTGATCCGGGCGCTCGCGGCCATCAAGCAGGCGGCGGCACTCGCCAACCGCGAGCTCGGCCTCCTGGACTCCGAGCGCTGCGACGCCATCGTGGCGGCCTGCATCGAGATCCGCGGGGGCGCCCTGCACGACCAGTTCGTGGTCGACCAGATCCAGGGCGGGGCCGGCACCTCGACCAACATGAACGCCAACGAGGTGATCGCCAACCGGGCGCTCGAACGGCTCGGCGCCGCTCGCGGCGATTACGGGCGGCTGCACCCGAACGAGCACGTCAACATGGGCCAGAGCACCAACGACGTGTACCCGACGGCGTTGAAGATCGCGGGGATCGGGGCGATCCGCCGCCTCGTCGACGCGATGGCGACCTTGCGGGGCAGTTTCGAGGCGAAGGCGAAGGAATTCCACGACGTCCTCAAGATGGGCCGCACCCAGCTCCAGGACGCGGTGCCGATGACGCTCGGCCAGGAATTCGGCACCTACGCCCGGATGCTGGCCGAGGACGAGGCCCGCCTCGGCGAGGCCGAATTGCTGATCCGCGAGATCAATCTCGGCGCGACCGCGATCGGCACCGGCATCACCGCCCACCCGCTCTATGCCGGCCTGGTGCGCGAGCGGCTCTCGACCATCACCGAGATCCCGCTCATCACGGCGGAAGACCTGGTGGAAGCGACGCAGGATTGCGGCGCCTTCGTGCAGGTCTCGGGCGTGCTCAAGCGCGTCGCCGTCAAGCTGTCGAAGACCTGCAACGACCTGCGCCTGCTCTCCAGCGGGCCCCGGGCCGGCTTTAACGAGATCAACCTGCCGCCGCGCCAGGCCGGCTCCTCGATCATGCCCGGCAAGGTCAACCCGGTGATCCCGGAAGTCGTCAACCAGGTCGCCTTCGAGGTGATCGGCAACGACGTCACCATCACCTTCGCGGCGGAAGCCGGCCAGCTCCAGCTCAACGCCTTCGAGCCGGTGATTGCCTACAGCCTGTTCCGCAGCCTCGCCCATCTGGAGGCGGCCTGCCACACCCTCGACGTGCATTGCGTGCGCGGCATCACGGCGAACCGCGAGCGCCTGCGCGCCAGCGTCGAGAACTCGATCGGCATTGTCACCGCGCTCAACCCCTATATCGGCTACCGCAACGCCACCGCCGTCGCTATGGAGGCGCACGCCACGGGCCGGGGCGTCTACGACCTCGTGCTCGAGAAGCAGCTGATGGCCAGAGACCAGCTCGACCGGGTGCTCCAACCCGACCAGCTGACGCGCCCGCAGGCCCTGACGGCACTCTAAGACAGCCGCAACGTCACGGACGGAAACGCCAGACATCCGCGGGAAACCTCGGGCGCGCTCAACATGGCGTCCGGGGCCCTTGCCGCACATCCGTTCACCCCTGGGAGGAACATGAGACATGGCACAGGTTGAATCGACCGGACGCTCGGGCCGGCTGACGCTCTATACCGGGATCGGCCTCGCCCTCGGCGTCGCCGTCGGGGCGGTGCTGCACGGCATGGCGGCAAGCCCGGCGGAAGCGAAGGAGATCGCCGGCTACTTCACCATCGGCACCGACATTTTCCTGCGGCTGATCAAGATGATCATCGCGCCGCTCGTCTTCGCCACCATCGTGTCGGGCATCGCGAGCTTCGGCGATACCAAGGCGGTCGGCCGCGTCGCGGGCTTCGCCATGGGCTGGTTCGTCACCGCCTCTCTCGTCTCGCTCTCGCTCGGCTTCCTCGTCGCCAATATCTTCCAGCCCGGCGCCAGCCTCGGCCTGCCGCTGCCGGAGGCGACCGCCCA
This sequence comes from Pseudomonadota bacterium, assembly GCA_023386115.1. Classification (GTDB taxonomy): domain Bacteria; phylum Pseudomonadota; class Alphaproteobacteria; order Rhizobiales; family Beijerinckiaceae; genus Methylobacterium. The sequence continues at coordinate 4,452 of JAEWKL010000395.1, read as the reverse complement.
GACCGGCCTGAAGGCCGCCTCGATCAACCTGCGCGAGTTCATCACCCACGTCTTCCCGACCAGCATCGTGTCGGCGATGGCGACCAACGAGGTGCTGCAGATCCTGGTCTTCTCGGTGTTCTTCGGCTTCGGCCTCAGCGCCATCGACCGCCGTTACGCCGGCCCGATGGTCCACATGCTGAACGGCCTCGCCCAGGTGATGTTCAAGGTCACGGACGCGGTGATGCAGGTGGCCCCCCTCGCGGTCTTCGCCGCGATGGCCTCGGTCGTCACCATCCAGGGTCTCGGCGTTCTGGTCGATTACGGCAAGTTCATCGCGGTGTTCTATCTCGGCCTCGCCGTCCTGTGGACGCTGCTCATCGGCGCCGGCTGGCTCGTCCTCGGCAACAGCGTCGTGCGGCTGCTGCGCCTGCTGCGCACCCCGATGATCGTCGCCTTCTCGACCGCCAGCAGCGAGGCCGCCTTCCCGCGCACCGTCGAGGTGCTGGAGAAGTTCGGCGTGCGCTCCCGCGTCACCGGCTTCGTGCTGCCGCTCGGCTACTCGTTCAACCTCGACGGCTCGATGATGTACCAGGCGCTCGCCTCGCTGTTCATCGCCCAGGCCTTCGGCATTCATCTCAGCATCGCCGAGCAGCTCACCATGCTTCTCGTCATGATGGTGACCAGCAAGGGCATCGCCGGCGTGCCGCGCGCCTCGCTGGTGGTGGTGGCCGCCACGGTGCCGATGTTCGGCCTGCCGGCCGCCGGCATCCTGCTGATCATGGGCGTCGACCAGATCCTCGACATGGGCCGCACCGTCACCAACGTGCTGGGCAACGGGCTCGCCACCGCAGCGGTCGCGCGCTGGCAGGGCGAGATGCAGGAAGGGACGGAGGACCTCGACGAGGAGCCCGCCGAGGTCGCGATGGCGGCCGGCAAGGCGGCGTGAGGCCCTCGGCCGACTCGACGTCCCGAATCCGTCAAAGTCAGCTCGATGCGGGCTGCGGGATTTGACGCCCGCCACGTCATTCCAGGGCCGCGACAGCGGAGCCCGGAATCCAGACACTCAGGATGTTCAGAATCGAGCGGGACGCATTCCGCTTCGTTCTGCACCACCTGCGGTCCTGGATTCCGGGTTCCGCTTTCGCGGCCCCGGGATGACGTCGAGGGTTTGATGTCCGTCGGCGGGAACGAGCCCGCCGCCCCGCCCTATCCCAACCCCGCCAGCAGCTCGATGACCTTCTCGGGGCTCGGCACCTGCACGTCGTGCGGCACCGCCAGCTCCCGGTACTGCCACCCGGCCTTCGCCTTGGCCCGCTGCCGGCTCGGCTCGATCGAGGCCAAGGCCGGGTTGGTGTAGGCGACGTAGGTCACCGGCAGGCCGGCACCGGCGGGTTTCGACAGTCGCACCGGGCTCTCGTAGGTGCCGATCGGGTGCGGCCGCAGGCGCTGGTGGAACCAGTCCTTGGCCGGCCCCGCCGGGATCGGAAACCCCTCAGGACCGGGCACCGGCAGCGCCACGCCCGCACCCTGGTCCAGGGCCGCCTTGCGCCGGGCCTCGGCCATGCCGGCGGGCAGGATCGTGAAGGCGGTGTCGCCGTTCTCGGGGATCAGCGCGTCGAGATAGACGATGTGGCGGATCCGGTCGGTCAGGCGGTCGGCGACCCCGGTGACCGCCATGCCGCCGTAGGAATGCCCGACCAGGACGACGTCGCGCAGGTCCTCGAACGCGATCACGTTCGCCACGTCCTCGATATGGGTGTCGACCGTGATCTGGCGCGACAGCAGGTGGCTGCGCTCGCCGAGCCCGGTCTGGGTCGGCGCGTAGACCCGGTGTCCCTGTTGCCGCAGGCCGGCGGCGACGTCGTGCCAGATCCAGCCGCCGCCATAGGCGCCATGGACCAGCACGTAGGTTTTCGAAGATGCTTGTGCTTGCGCCGCGCCGCCCGCCAGGGCGGCGGCGCCGAGGGCGGAGACGCCCGCCAGGGCCGTTCTGCGATTGACCGTCATGCTCCGGTTCCTCCCATTGCTGGTTCTTGCCAGTGTTCGTTCTTGAAAGCGTTGTAGCGGCCCGCCGGCCAAGGTCCATGGCGACGCTATGCGCGGAGCGCGGCTCGCGCCCCGCCCGGCCGATGCTATGGAGGGATCACGACGCGCTTTGCCGATCCCCGACACGAGGGCACGCTCCACCGATGACCCACGCGGACACCACCCCGCCGCCGGACCTTTCCGCCACGCTGTCGCCGCGGATGCGCGGCATCGGCACGAGCCAGATCGGCCTCGTCGCCGATCGCGGCCGGGACGATCCCGAGGTGGTCAAGCTGTGGATCGGCGAGGGCGACCTGCCGACGCCGCCCTTCATCGTCGAGGCGGCCCACAAGGCGATGCTGGCCGGGCATACCCGCTACGCCACCTCGCTCGGCCTGCCGCGCCTGCGCGAGGCGTTGAGCGCCTATCACTCCCGGCACTGGGACGTGGACATCCCGCCCGAGCGCTTCGCCGTCACCGCCGGCGGCATGAACGCGATCATGCAGGCGGCGCAGGCCCTGCTGGAGCCCGGCGACGAGATCATCATCCCCTCCCCGGCCTGGCCGAACCTGGCCGAGGCGGTGCGCATCACCGGCGGCGTGCCGGTGACGGTGCCCTACCGGGTGCAGGGCGACGGGCGCTTCGCCCTGCCACTGCCTGATATCGAGGCGGCCATCACCCCGCGCACCCGCGTGATCGTGGTGAACTCGCCCTCGAACCCGACCGGCTGGATCATGCCGCTCGACGAGATGAAGGCCTTGCGCGATCTCGCCCGGGCGCGCGGCCTGTGGATCATCGCCGACGAGGTCTACGCCCACTTCACCTACGGCAACGCCATCGCGCCGTCCTTCCTGCAGATCTGCACCGAGGACGACCGGCTCGTCGTCACCAACACCTTCTCGAAGAACTGGGCGATGACGGGTTGGCGCGCCGGCTGGCTGATCGCCCCGCGCGGGCTCGGGCCCACCTTCGCCAAGCTCGGCCAGTACAACACCACCTCGATCCCGACCTTCATCCAGCACGCCGCCGTAACGGCATTGGAGGAGGGCGACGGCTTCATCCGCCAGATGGTCGCGCGCTGCGCCGAGAGCCGCGAGATCCTGGTGGCGGGCCTCTCCCGCCTGCCCGGAATCACCGTGTCGGTGCCGGAGGGCGCGTTCTACCTGATGGCCCGGGTCGCCGGCCCCGGCACCCCGCGCCCCGAGGAGACCAGCCTCGCCATCGCCTTCCGGCTCCTCGAGGAGGCGAAGGTCGGCGTCGCGCCCGGCACCGCCTTCGGGCCGGAGGGCGAGGGCTTCATCCGCCTGTGCTTCGCCATCAGCCCGGGCCTCGCCCGGGAGGCGGTCGCGCGCCTCACCCCCGTCCTCGGCCGCTGAGGGAAGCCGCGATGTCCGAACCGATCGCGTTCCTGGGCAACCTCGATGCCGAGGAGGAGGCCGAGTTCCTGGCAGCTTTGTCCGCGGCTTTGCCCGAGGAGACCATCCGGCCGTTCCACCTTCTCAGCGCGGCGGAGCGCAGCGGAATCCGGGTCGCCATCGTGGCCAATCCCGATCCCGCCGAGGTGGCGCTCCTGCCGAACCTCGCCTGGATCCAGAGCCTGTGGGCCGGGGTCGAGCGGCTGGTGCGGGATCTCGGGCGGAGCGGTGTGCCGATCGTCCGCCTGATCGATCCCGAGCTCGCCCGCACCATGGCCGAGGCGGTGCTGGCCTGGACCTACTACCTCCAGCGCGACATGCCGGCCTATCGGCGCCAGCAGCAGGCCGGAACCTGGCGCCAGCTTGCCTACCGGCCGCCGGCCGAGGTCACCGTCGGGCTCCTCGGCCTCGGGGCGCTGGGGAGCGCGGCGGCCGGACGCCTGACGGATGCGGGCTTCCGGGTCGCGGCCTGGAGCCGCTCGCCCAAATCCGTGCCCCTGGGGGTGACGGGCTTCTCCGGACCCGAGGGCCTCGGGGACCTGCTCGCGGCGAGCGACATCGCGGCCTGCCTGCTGCCCCTCACCGACGAGACGCGCGGCCTCCTCGATGCCGGGCGCCTCGCCGCGATGAAGCCGGGGGCGGCGCTGATCAATTTCGGCCGCGGGCCGATCGTCGCGACCGACGCGCTCCTTGCCGCCCTCGACGCGGGCCATCTCTCGCACGCGGTGCTGGACGTGTTCGAGGTCGAGCCGCTGCCGCCCGACTCAGCCTTGTGGCGCCATCCCGGCGTGACCGTGCTGCCGCACATCTCCGGGCCGACCACCCCGGCGAGCAGCGCCGCGATCGTCGCCGGCAACCTGCGCGCCTATCGCGGCACGGGCCGGATCCCGGCCGCAGTGGACGTGGCGCGCGGGTACTGACAGGACGCGTCCGCGCCCGCTCAGGCGACGCGCCGGAGGCTGGGCGGCGGGACCGCGGCCGGGCCGTCGACGAACTCCGCCTGCCGCAGGCGCTGCAGCCAGGCCAGGGC
>JAEWKL010000313.1 GCA_023386115.1 Pseudomonadota bacterium | reverse complement strand
GCGATCGCCTGCGCGGCGCGGGCTCCGGCCCGGCGGGGCGCGGAGGTTCCGGCGGCGGAGAACACCGCCTCGCCGGGGGGCGAGAGTTCGGGGCCCGGCTCCGCGGCGGGGGCGGAGACGAACCAGGGTTCACGGCAGGCGGCGCAGCGCACGGTGCGTCCGCCGGGGCCGATCTGCTCGGGATCGAGCGTATATTCGCTTGCGCAGGCGGGACAGACGATCAGCATGGCGAATCAGTCGGGCACGGCACCGGGGCCGGATCACGACTCCTCACGCTTCAGCCTTAATGCGTGGTAAAGCGGCGCGGATCGCCGAGGCGCGCGCGTGAAATCGAACCCGCGCCAAGGCACCCGGGCATCAAACCGGGCATGGGCAAACCGGGCATGGGCAGACCTGACATGGGAAAGCCCGGACATGAGCAAGCCCGGACATGGGGACCGGCGCGTAGGGAGACCGGATGGACGCGAGAATGGACCGGGGGACCGGCAGCAGCCTGCTCGGCGGGATGGACGAGCCGGTGGTCCGGTTCGAGAATGTGGGGATGCGCTACGGGGTCGGCCCCGAGGTCCTGAGCGACATCAGCTTCACGATCGCGCCGCACTCGTTCCAGTTCCTCACCGGCCCGTCGGGCGCCGGCAAGACGACGCTGCTCCGCCTGATCCTGCTCTCGGTGCGTCCGAGCCGGGGTCTCGTCTCGGTGTTCGGCGAGGAGGTGAGCGGCATCTCGAGCGGCGCGCTGACCGCGTTGCGCCGGCGCATGGGTGTGGTGTTCCAGGATTTCCGCCTGCTCGATCACCTGACGACCTACGAGAACGTCGCCCTGCCCTTGCGCGTCCAGGGCCGGGCCGAGACGAGCTACCGGGCCGAGGTGGTGGAACTCCTGCGCTGGGTGGGCCTCGGCGAGCGGATGCACGTGCTGCCGCCGCTGCTCTCGGGCGGCGAGAAGCAGCGCGCGGCGATCGCCCGCGCGCTGATCGCCCGGCCGGAACTGCTGCTCGCCGACGAGCCGACCGGCAACGTCGACCCCCAGCTCGGCCGGCGCCTCCTGCGCCTGTTCGTCGAACTCAACCGCCTCGGCACCTCGGTGCTGATCGCCACCCACGACTTCGCCCTGATGGACCTCGTCGACGCGCGCCGGTTCGTCCTCGGCAACAACCGCCTGCGGATCGAGGGATGAGCCGCGGGGAGACGCATCATGTCTGACGGAGCCACCCTGGAGCGGCCGCCCCGGCGCGAGGCGCCCGGCACCGACCTGCCGCCCACCTTGCGCCGCAACGCAGCCCTGGTGCCGACCGACACCAGCGCTGGCCGGGCGCTCGCCGCGGTGATCGCGATCCTGACCTTCCTCGCCGCCCTCTGCGCCGGGGGCGCCGAGATCGTCGCCTCGAGCGCGGCGCAGTGGCAGGGCTCGGTGGCGCAGGAGGTGACGATCCAGATCCGCCCGGGCGCGGGCCGCGACACCGACGCCGACGTCGCCAAGGCGGCGTCGCTCGCAGCCAGCACCCCGGGCATCGCCTCGACGCGGCCCTTCACCAAGGCGGAATCCGAGCGCCTGCTCGAGCCCTGGCTCGGCAGCGGCCTCGATCTCGGCGACCTGCCGGTGCCGCGGCTCATCACGGTGCGGCTGGGAGCGAGCACGCCGGATCTCGGGGCCTTGCGCCAGCGCCTCGCCGAGGCCCTGCCGGGAGTGGCCAGCCTCGACGACCACGCATTGTGGCTCTCACGTCTCTCGACCATGGCGAACACCGTGGTGGGCGTCGGCGTGGCCGTGGTGGCCCTGGTGCTGCTCGCCACCGGTCTTGCCGTCACCTTCGCGACCCGCGGCGCCATGGCGGGCAACCGCGAGGTGGTCGAGGTGCTGCACTTCGTCGGGGCGGACGCCGACTTCATCGCCCGGGAGTTCCAGCGCCGCTTCTTCCGCCTAGGGTTGCGCGGCGGGGCGATCGGCGCGGTGGCGGCCTTGGCGGTGATCGGGGCCGGCGGCGCGCTCGCCCGGGTGTGGCGCGCAGGTCCCGCCGGCGACGAGCTGGAGGCGTTGTTCGGCGGCTTCGCCATCGGCTGGCGCGGCTATGCCAGCGTGGTGCTGATCGGGGTCATCGCCTCGATCGTCACCGCGGTGGTCTCGCGCCTCACCGTGCGGCGGTTCCTGGATTAGCGTCGTCGATGAGCATCGCCTGCGTCTCGCGGCGGCACACGAGGCGCGGGTCGGCGAAGCCGAGGCGAGGCCCCGCCACGGGTCACGCCGCCCGCCGCATCTCAGGCAGGCTCAGCTCCGGCAAGGCCGCGACCATCGGACGGGCGAAGAGGTAGCCCTGGAACAGGGTGATGCCGGCCTCGCGCAGGGCCGCGAGTTCCTCGCGCGTCTCGATCCCCTCGGCGATCACGGTGACGCGCAGGGCCCGGGCGATCGAGATCACCCCGGAGACGATCGCCTGCCGGGCCGTCGATCCGGCGATGCCGCGGATCAGCTCCATGTCGAGCTTGATGAGGTCGGGCTGGAAGCGCGCCAGCAGGCCCAGGCCCGCGTAGCCGGCGCCGAAATCATCGAGGGCAGTGAGGAAGCCGCGCTGGCGGTAATCGGTGATGATGCGCTGGACATGTGCGACGTCGGTCATGCGCTCGTTCTCGGTGAACTCGAACATGATCCGCTGGTGCGCGAACCCGACCCGCCGTGCCGCGTCGAGGGTCGCCCGGATGCAGGCCGCCGGCTCGTAGACCGCGTTCGGCAGGAAGTTGATCGACAGCCGCACGTCGCCGGCCGGGAACAGCCCGCCGGCGAGCTCGATCGCCTTGGTGCGGCAGGCCTGGTCGAAGCGGTAGCGGTTGCCGTCGTCGACCTGGCCGAGGATGTGGCCCGCACCCTGCCCCTCGGTGCCACGCACCAGGGCCTCGTACCCCCAGACATCGCCCCTTTCGAGGTCCACGATCGGGTGGAACGCCATCGTGAAGGTGAAGGGCAGCGGCTCGCCGCTCCTGCACTGCTCGCACCCGCTGCGCTTCGTCATGGTACCGCCCCGGCTCCGTCGTCAGATACTCTCCCACCGTTATCTTCACGCAGTATGAAACAGGCCCTGCGGATGTGTGGACAAGACGATCTTCCTAAGGTCGTCACTCCCGCGCCTGCGGCACGGCGTTGACCCACAGCACCAGGGCGGGTCGGTCGGGCGACGGGTTGCGGTAGCGGTGCGGGCGCCGGCTGGCGAAGCGGAAGCTGTCGCCAGGCCCGAGTTCCGCCGTCGTGTCCTCCACCGTGAGGACGAGGGCGCCCTCCATCACCAGCCCGGCCTCCTCGCCGTCATGGACCAGGGCCTCGTCGCCGGTGCCGGAAGCGGGCGCGAGCTGCATCAGGAACAGGCTTAAGCGCCCGTCGCCCTGCGTCAGCAGCTGCTTGGTGATGCCGGCGCGCCAGAGCGTGAGCGCCGCCCGCTCGCCGGCCCGGGTGACGATCCCGTCGGCCGCCGCGCTCTCCGCTGCGCCGAACAGGGCGTTGAGGCCGACGCCGAAGAGGTCGGCGACCTGCGTCAGCACCCGCAAGGACGGCGAGGACAGGCCGCGCTCGACCTGGCTGAGATAGCCGATCGACAGCCCGGTCGATGTCGCCACCGTCTTGAGCGACAGGCCGCGTTCCCGTCGCAAGCCGCGCAGCCGCTGCCCGACGGAGAGATCGGCCTCGACCGGTCCGTCTCCCTGCCCGCTTCGTGGTCGATCTGCCGCCTGTTTCATCTGCATGAAATTCGATTGCGACAGGCAGCGAATTATGGCCTGATGTTCATGTCAATGAAATTCCAGCGGCAAACCGCACAGAACTGGCAGGGGAGAAGAGGATGAAGCGTCTCGTTCGGGCCGCGGGCGCGGCCCTGGTCCTGCTCGCCGGAAGCGCGCTCGCCCGCCCTGCCCTGGCGCAGGAGACGGTCCGGGTCGGTTCGACGCCGACGGGCGTCCCCTTCACCTTTCTCGACACCAAGACCAACACCATCCAGGGCGTGATGGTGGACGTGATCACCGCCATCGGCAAGCAGGCCGGCTTCTCGGTGCAGATCGAGCCGTTCCAGTTCTCGAGTCTGATCGCGGCGCTCAACGCCAGGAAGATCGACGCGATCTCGGCCGCGATGTTCATCACGCCGCCGCGCCAGGAGGTGATCGCCTTCTCCGGCCCGGTCTATTCTTACGGCGAGGGGATGGTGGTGCCGAAGGCCGACACCAAGGCCTACACCGCCTTCTCCGACCTCAAGGGCGAGACGGTGGGCGCTCAAGTGGGCACCGCCTTCGTCGACGCGCTCAAGAAGTCCGGCCAGTTCGCCGACGTGAAGGTCTACGACACCTTCCCCGACATGCTGCGCGACGTGAATGCCGGCCGGGTCAAGGCGATCTTCGCCGATTCTCCGATCATCGCCTACAACCTCAAGAGCGGCAACTTCCCCAACGCCCACCTCGTCGCCTCGTACAAGCCGGTGGTCGTCGGCTCGGTCGGGATCGGCGTGCGCAAGGACGACACCGCCCTTCTGGCGAAGATCGATGCGGGCCTCGCCAGGATCAAGGAGAGCGGCGAATTGGCGCGTATCCTGGAGAAGTGGGGCCTGCAGCCCTCCGTGAACCCGTCCTGAACGGGCCGGCCCGTCCATGGACAGCTTCCTGTCTGACGCCCGCGAGTTCGTTCCGATCCTGCTCCAGGGCGTCTGGCTGACGATCCTGATCACGGTGGGCTCGCTCGTGGTCTCGACCGCGCTCGGTCTCGTCTGGGCGATGATGCGGGTCTCAGGCGTGCGCGCCCTCTCGTTCTTCGCCGCGACTTTCATCAACGTGATCCGGGGCATCCCGATCATCGTGCAGCTGTTCTACATCTACTTCGTTCTCCCGGATTTCGGGGTGTCGCTCACGGCGGTGCAGGCGGGCGTGCTGGGCTTGGGCCTTGCCTACTCGGCCTACCAGGCCGAGAATTTTCGGGCTGCCATCGAGGCGATCGACAAGGGCCAGGTCGAGGCGGCGCAGACCATCGGCATGGGGTGGGGGCTGACCATGCGGCGGGTGCTGCTGCCGCAGGCCTTCCGCACCGCGTTGCCGCCCTTCGGCAACGTGATGATCATGATGCTGAAGGATTCGTCCCAGGCCTCCACCATCACGGTGGCGGAGCTGGCACTCCAGGGCAAGCTCATCGCCTCGGCGACCTTCAAGAACACCAGCGTGTTCACCCTGGTGGCGCTGATGTACCTGACCTTGAGCCTGCCGCTGATCCTGATCGTGCGCCACTTCGAGAAGCAGGCCGGCCGGCGATGATCGAGCTCGACGACGTCCGCAAGTCCTTCGGGGCGCTGCCGGTCCTCAAGGGCATCACCGCGCAGGTGCGGAAGGGCGAGGTCGTCTGCGTGATCGGGCCGTCGGGCTCGGGCAAGTCGACGGTCCTGCGCTGCATCAACGGCCTCGAATCCTACGACGGCGGCGAGATCCGCGTGAACGGCCGCCGGGTCGATCGGGCCGACCGCTCGATCCGCGCCGTCCGGGTCCAGGTCTCGATGGTGTTCCAGCGCTTCAACCTGTTTCCTCACCGCACGGCGCTCGAGAACGTCATCGAGGGGCCGATCTACGTGAAGGGCGAGAATCGCGGGGAGGCGACCGAGCGCGGCCGGGCGCTGCTCGCCCGGGTCGGCCTCGCCGGCAAGGAGGAGGCCCATCCGTCGCAGCTCTCGGGCGGGCAGCAGCAGCGGGTCGCCATCGCCCGGGCGCTCGCGATGCGGCCCGACGCGATCCTGTTCGACGAGCCGACCTCGGCCCTCGACCCGGAACTCGTCGGCGAGGTTCTGGGAGTCATGCGCGGGCTCGCCGAGGAGGGGATGACCATGGTGGTCGTCACCCACGAGATGAGCTTCGCCCGCGAGGTCGCCGACCGGGTGCTCTTCCTCGACGGCGGCGTGATCGTCGAGGAAGGCCCGGCCCGCGAGGTGCTGGGCCGCCCGCAGCAGCCCCGCACCCAGGACTTTCTGAGGCGGGTGCTGAATCCGCTGTGACGCGTTCCGAGCCGAGTTCCGAGCCGAGTTCCGAGCCATGACCGAACCCTTCCCCCTCGGGCCCGCCCTCTGGGCCACGACGGCCGCGCCCCCGCCCGCCACGCAGCCCCTCGCCGAGTCCGGCCGGGCCGAGGTGGTGGTGATCGGCGGCGGCTTCTGCGGCCTCTCGACGGCGCTCCACCTCGCGGAAGGAGGCCTCAAGCCCGTCTTGCTCGAGGCGCGCGAGATCGGCTTCGGCGGCTCGGGCCGCAACGGCGGCCAGGTGATCCCGGGCCTCAAGCACGATCCCGACGAACTCGTGCGGATGTTCGGGGCGGAACGCGGCGAGCGCCTCGCCGCCTTCGGGGCCGGCACCGCCGACGCGGTGTTCGACCTCATCGCGAAGCACCGGATGGACGTCCCCCACACCCGCACCGGCTGGATTCAAGGAGCGCACACCGACGAGGGGCTGGCTCAAGGCGCGAGCCGGGCCGAGCAATGGGCGCGGCGCGGCGCCCCGGCGCGCCTCCTCGACAAGGCCGAGACCGACCGGCTCCTCGGCTCCGAGCGCTACCGCGGCGGCTGGCTCGACG
>JAEWKL010000277.1 GCA_023386115.1 Pseudomonadota bacterium | reverse complement strand
CACGAGGCCTGCGCCGATCAGGCCCCCGCCGAGGGCGGCGGCGATGCGCCGGGGCGCCGACACGGCGGCCCGCAGGCCGGCCCCGGCGAGGAGCACCATGAGCACGAGGCCGAGCAGCAGGGTCTCGCGCCCACGCAGGATCTCGGCGGCGGGGCGGGTCGAGGCCTGCGCGATGAACTGGCTCGCCCACAGCCCGAACCCGCCGGCGATGCCGGCGGCCGAGATCCAGATTCCCTGGCTGCTGCCGCTCGTGGCGCGGGCGTGCTGGAACAGGTCGATCATGGTGATCGCCGCGAGGACGCCGATCAGCAGCGCCAGACCGATGAGCCGCCCGTCATGCAGGGCCAGCAGGGTTTCGGCGGTCTGCAGCATGGGAGGTTCGCGGTCCGGCCTCGGCTCCCGGCACCGTGGCGGAGAGCCGGTTGCGAAGCGGTAAAACACGGCGGTGGATTCGAGCGGTCCAGCCCGCGCGGCGTAGAATTGCACCGGATATCCTGGGTCAGCGGCGATCGATCTCCGGTCGCCGGAGCGCATGGACACTTGGGCAGGACGCCTGTCTCATCCTGCCGCCACCGATCCATTCCCCAAGGGAAATACGCACCGAACCATCGGCAGGCGCCCGAGACCGCGGTCCAAGAACACGGTCCAAGACCACGGTCCAAGACCACAGCGCAGGAGCACCGCCCAAGGACACGACGCGAACAACCCGCTCAGCGCTCGTCCAGCTGGAGCCGCGTGATCGCGCAGCCCCGCGCCACGAGGTCCGCCGGGCCCAGATCGGGAAACAGGCCGGCGTAGCGGCGCACCAGGGCCGCCGCCAGGGCGTCGGCGTCGCGGATTGCCGGCAGCGAAGCCCGGAACAGCTCCGGCGTCACTGCCGCCACCGGCACGCGCTGGCGCACCTCCACGCAGAGACCGGTCCGGAACCGGGTCGGATCGAGGACCGGCAGCTCCTCGGGCCCGCCCGGTCGCCGGAAGCCGGGCCGCAGGATCGGCAACAGGGCGTAGCGCAGGCCGACGCGGTTGATCGTGCGCTCGAGGTTGAAGTGGACGAGGTCGCGGCCGAGACCCGCCAACCCCGAGAAGTCGTCCTCGTGCAGGCGGATCAGCGCGTCGACGCCGAGCGACCCGGCGAGATCGGCGACCGCGACGACGCGCTCACCGGAGCCATCTGCCACGGCGACGTGGCGGCTGTTCGAGATCGGCAGCGGCACGGGCGTTCTACCGGAACGGTGGCTCGTCGAAGCTGCGCAGCTTGCGCGAGTGCAGGCCGTGGCGGTTGCGCCGCAACGTATCGAGGGTCGCGAGCCCGATCAGCAGGTGCTCGCCGACCGCCCGCTCGTAGAAGGCGTTGGCGGCGCCCGGGAGCTTGATCTCGCCGTGAAGCGGCTTGTCGGAGACGCAGAGCAGCGTGCCGTAGGGGACCCGCAGGCGGTAGCCCTGCGCCGCGATGGTGCCGCTCTCCATGTCGACGCCGATCGCCCGGGACAGGTTGATCCGTCGCCGCTCCTGCGACCAGCGCAGCTCCCAATTGCGATCGTCGTAGGTCACGACCGTGCCGGTGCGCAGGCGCTGCTTCAGGGCCTCGGCCCGCTCGCCGGTGACGCTCGCGGCCGCCTCCTGCAACGCCACCTGGACCTCGGCGAGGGCCGGGATCGGCACGTCGGGCGGAACCAGTTCGTCGAGGATCCGGTCGCGGCGGAGATAGCCGTGGGCGAGCACGTAGTCGCCGATGGTCTGCGACTGGCGCAGGCCCCCGCAATGGCCGACCATCAGCCAGCAATGCGGCCGCAGCACCGCCAGGTGATCGGTGATCGTCTTGGCGTTGGAGGGACCGACGCCGATATTGACGAGGCTGGTCCCTTGCCCCGGCTGACCTTGCCCGTCCCGCGCGACGAGGTGGTAGGCCGGCATCTGGAAGCGGTGCCAGGGCGAGGCGGCGATGAGCGCGTCGGCCTGGGCGTCGGCGGCCTCCCCGGCCTCGACCGCGACGCCGCCGGGCAGGACCAGGCGGGCATAGCGCTCCGGCTCGGCGGCCAGCGCCTTCAGGCCGACCCGGACGAACTGGTCGACGTAGCGGTGATAATTGGTGAGCAGGATCCAGGGCTGGATCTGGCGCCAGTCGGCCCCGGTATAGTGCACGAGGCGGCGCAGCGAGTAATCGACCCGCGGCCCATCGAACAGGGCGAGCGGCCGGGGCTCGTCGCCGGCCTCCAGCCACAGGCCGTCGGCGATCTCGTCGCCGACGCTCGACAGCATCGGGGTCGGGAAGTAGCGCGCGAGGTCGCTCGAGGTGACCCCGCGGGCGAGCTCCGCCCCGGGCTCGACGACGTAGGGGTACGGAATCTCCTGGGCGCTCAGGCCCACCTCGATCGTGGCGCCGTAATCCTGCACCAGGGGGCGCAGCTGCTCGAGCAGGTAGGCGCGGAAATGGCTCGGCTGGGTCAGGGTGGTGGCATAGACGCCCGGGCCCTGGAACTTCGCGGTGGCGCGGGTGATCCGCGGCAGCGGCCCCGTCGGGCGGTAGGTCAGGCGCAGCTCGGGATAGCGGAAGGTCAGCCGCTCGGCGGCGTCGGGGGGCACACCGTCCGCGAGGAAGCGGGTGAGCGCGTCCCGCAGGCTCCCGGTGGCGGCAGCGTGGAGCGCCGCCAGGCGGTCGACCGCCGTCTCGGGGTCGGCCACCGTCTCCATCGGTCTCAGCTCGTCGGCGAACACGGTCGATCGGTCTCCCTGATGCCCTGGCGGCCAGCCTATACTGGGTGGAGGGGTGGGGCGACCCGGATCCCGCTCCGATCGACAGGACGACAGATGACGCAAGCGGATTTCGGCCCGCGGCCGGGCGAGGAGAGCATCGACCTGCCGGCGGCGTTCGACGCCGGCCTCTATTTCGTCGGCCGGGTGCGCACGCCCTGGACCGAGCGGGCGGACTGCCCGCGCAACGCGGCGCAGTCGGACGCGGTCTGCACCCTGGAGGTCGATCCCCGCTTCGCTCCGGGCTTGCGGAGCCTCGAGGGCACCACCCACCTGATCGTGCTCTACTGGATGGACCGGGCGCCGCGGAACCTGGTGGCGCAGCGGCCCCGCCACGCGCCGGAAGCCCGCGGCACCTTCGCGCTGCGCTCCCCGGCCCGACCGAACCCGATCGCCGTCTCGGTGGTGGAACTCCTGCGCATCGAGGGCGGAACCCTCCGGGTGCGCGGGCTCGACTGCCTCGACGGCACGCCGCTCCTCGACATCAAGCCCTACTTCGCCTCGACCGATGCGCGGCCCCAGGCCCGGGTCGGCTGGCGGGACGCGGAGCGGGATGCCGGGGTCAGCGGCGGCGAAACCGCGCCAGCCGCGCCTTGAGCCAGATCCTGGCGTCGTGCTGCCGCCGGGCCCGGGCGGCAATCCGATCCGGCGCGGGACCACCCGGCGGCGAGACCACGATCTGGGTCATGCGGGTGCGCTCGGGGTAGAGGTCGTCGAGCACCGCGCTCGCCAGCGTCGCCGAATCGAGCCGTTCGGCGAAGCGGGTCTCATGCAGGGCCCGCACGATCTCGGCCTCGAGCAGCACGCCCGGGGCGAGGGCGCGCAGGTCCTCGTCGTAGGCGGTCTTGAGCAACGTCGCGGTGCCGCCGCAGACCAGCGCCAGGCTCGCGGCGACCACCCGCCCGTCGAGGCGCAAGAGGTCGGCTCGCGCCGCCACCGGCCCGCCGCCGGCCCGGAACAGGTCCTTCGCGAATCCTTCGGTCTGCGGCCGGCAGGCGAGCGCAGTGCCGGCCCGCCCTTTCCAGCCGCGCCGCTCCAGATCGAGGAATGCCGCGACCGCGCCGGTCAGGTCCCCGTCCGGCCCGACCGCCTCGACCGTGACGGCGCCGGCCTCGTCGAGGCGCCGGCGGCGCCGGCGCAGGTCCTTGAGCCGGCCCTTGTGGGGATGCTCGCGCAGGAAGGTGTCGTGGCTCGCGCGCCGGTCGAGCACCGGGCGAAGGAAGCCGGAGACCTCGGCGCTGCCCCAGCCGTCGCGGGCGAGCGCGGCGAGGAGGGGCGATTCGTCCGCCGGCAGGAGCGGCCACCACCACGGATGCCCGAGCGCCCGCATCCCGGCGACGAGCGCCGCCAGGGCCGGGACGCCCTCCGTCCCGGTGACCACCAGGGGGGCCGTCACGGTGAGGTAGGGCGAGGCGAAGGGCCGGGCGATCCGGCCGAGCCCGAGAGGGCCGCGCCCAGTCCGGTAAGGCAGCAGCGCCAGCAGGTCCGGGCCGGCGCGCACCGCGAGGCAGGGCAGGTC
>JAEWKL010000283.1 GCA_023386115.1 Pseudomonadota bacterium | reverse complement strand
CAATCTCCGAACCCTCCGAGGACGGCGGTCCCGATGCCGGCAGTCGAGCCTGGTAGGCAGATCACTGTACCGCCCGCGGTTGTGAAACTCCGATCTGGAGCCTACGCGGCCAGAGCCCCGGGTGAATGCTATGCGGCACGGACAGCTGCCGGTGGGCGGAGCCCGTGCCGCTCGATCAGCCACGGCTTGTTGTAGACGTCGCGGAACGTCATTGGCGCGACGGAAATCCTCGACTGTCTCGAAACGCTCCTCCCACCGCAGGTTCTCCTTCAGCATGCGGATGTAGCGCTCGGCGTAACCGTTGCCCTACGGCGCACGCACGACGGCGGGCGGACTCGCGATACCCAGAAACGCCAGTTCCACTTGAAAATCATACGATGTGTACTAACTGCCATGGTCGTGTTGGACACTCAGAGCCTGTTTGACTAGGAAAATCTGTATTGGTGCCGCTGATAGGCCTGCATAAGTCTATGGCAGTTGGCGATACTGATGCTGTCCTCGGCCGCCGCTGGGCTGTGCTCCCAGTGGCGGGTCAGGCGGCGATAGCGCGTCGAGAGCGTGCCGAACGTCGCTTCGATGCGCCAGCGTAGCGGCACCGGCTGGAAGCCCTTGGCCTTTGCCTCCCGGGCGGAGATCTGCACCTCCACGCCGTGGCGGGCAGCCGCCTCGTCCATCCGCGCGCCGGTGTAGATCCCATCTGCTTTCACACGCACGGGCGCCCAGCCCGCGTCAGCCGCACGATCCAGCACCCAGCCTGCCGCTTGCGTGTCGTGGACGTTGGCCGTCGTCACCACCGCGGCTAGGACAAAGCCGCGCGAGCACGTCAGCAGGTGGCGTTTGATGCCCCGTACCTTCTTCTTGCCGTCAGTGCCGCGGATCCCCGCCTGCGGGCCCGACACGACACTCTGCGAGTCGAGGATCACGGTCGACGGCTCGGCGGGCCGGCCTCGGTGGCGACGCACCGCCCGCGTCAGAAGGGCGGCAACCTCCGACCAGATCCCATCAGCACGGAAGCGGTCGTGCCAGGTGCGTACCGTCGCCCGGGGCCCGAAGTCGCTCGGCAGGTAGCGCCACGGGCAGCCGGTCTTCTCCAGGTACAGACAGGCGTTGACCATCTCGCGCAGGTCGGCCTTGAGTGGGTCGTAGCTCGACAGCAGCGGCGCGATCAGCGCCCATTGCGCATCCGTCACGTCGCTCGGAAGCGACGCCCGTTGTCCTTGTAGAGATCACGATCGGCCTGCGTCCACATCGGCTCCTCCTGCCGACGACAACGCGAAACTGGACCTATCAGTCAAACAGGCTCTCAGACCGGCGGCGACCTTCGCTGTAAAGCCGCCGAAGCGCTGCCGCACATCCTGGCGGATCGGTTATAGCGCCTCGAATCGCGTGGTCCGCCGCGCCGCATGGACGCCCACGCACGCGGCTGAGCAATGGTCGATGGCGATGAACACTGCGACCTAGCCCTTGCCGGTGCACGCGGTGGTCAGGTCCATGCGCTACAACGTGTCCACCGCCTCCGGGATGATCGTGCCGTTATGGGGTGCGCGGGCCGCGCGGCGCGCCCACGCGAGACGGGGCGAGCAGATCGTGCGCACGCATCAGGCGCAGCACACGGCGCTTGGAGATGCGCACGCCCGTGTGGCGCAGCCGCGCCCAGACCTTGCGATTGCCCTCGCCGTGGATGGAGCTGCCAGTGAGGGTGGCGCGGATCTCGTCCAGCAGCGTCGCATCCTGATCAGCTCGCGGGCCCAGTGATGCGCACTCGCGCAGGCCTCCGTCTGGCCAAGCAGGATGTGAGATTAGCGAAGAACGGCAGGCCTTCGGCTCGCCGCAAATGACGGTGCACAAAGATCTCGCCTTGAGCGTTGACGCCATGAACCTGGAAGACATTCTTTGCCAAGTCGAGGCCGATGGTGCTGACCATGTCCCATGGACGGCTTTTGATGATGAGAACCAGCGGCCTCATCCTGGCACAGGGGTGCCATGAGCAGGGGCCGTCCACCCCCGTAGGCCCAGACTTCTTAGGGCGTCGCGCGCCGTTCATGAGAGTGGAATGGTAGCCAGTACGGTGCCACTTTGGGACCGCACCACGAGCTGCCAGCCGTCGTGGAGGGCGGCCAGCTCTCCGCTGGCCCGCATCTCTTCCACCGTCGTCTGGGCTTGCTCCAGCGCGTGGCTCAGGTCTTCGGCCTCGACGCCCTTGGGGTCACGAATGGTGGTGTGTGCATTGACGAGGTCGAAGTGGAAACGGTGCATCGCGATGGCCCCCGACGCCAGCCAATCAATCGTATGCGTCTGAGTACGTACGCAGATGACGGCGGCCCAGTTTCCAATCCCTGCCTACAAAATTGCAAAGCTTGCCAAATTTAGCATGTTAACTCTTTCGGCGCTGAACGTGCTGGAGGGCAGGGTGATCGGCCGCTGCATGCAGCGTCATCGTCAAGAGGAAATCCTGCACTTCCTCAACGCCGTCGAGTCGGCGGTTCCGGCCGGCAAGGTCGTGCACGTGGTGCTGGACAACGATCGCATCCACATCCCCGCGAAAGTGCGGGCCTGGCTGTCACGCCACCCGCGCTGCGTGTTCCACTTCGCCCGACCTCTGCTTACTGGCTCAACACGGTCGAGGGCTTCTTCTCGGCGCTGTCACGTCGGCGGCTGCGGCGCGGCACGTTCACCGGAATCGTCAACCTGCCGGCGGCGATCAAGCGCTACATTGCCGAGCACAACGAACGGCCTAGACCCTTTGTCTGGACCAAGCCTGCCGCCGCCAATCTTAATAGCCAGGCTGCACCATTCGTTTGAGTCGGCGCACTATCGGTATAGAATTCGCTTTACATCCCGCCGCTGACCGCATAAAGTTTATGTAGACATATGACGATTCATACGAAAGTCGCAGAAGATGATTAATCTAGTTCAGAGCGAAACTGGGTACCATGCTAGCGATGAAGTTTCTCAGGATGAGAAAATACGCCTCCATGTTGCGAATATCATCAGGAGGCTAATCAGCTTGCAAAATGATGAGCGAGCGGGCGATAAACCTGCCATACATTGAATATAACATCCGTTTTTTCAATCAATATTGCCGATTGCGAGACGAGGTAAGGCGGTCGTTTCTATAGTATCGCCGCATATACTCACACCCTCCTCCGGCTGAAGCCGCTCTGCCATCCCAGCAGCCCTTGCAATGGTGCTGCGGTCTCAACCTAGCGATTCCGTACTGGCGCATATGTGAATTCGGCCACTCAGCTGGTTCCATACGCCGGACTTATACGAATTGGTGCGAAGGTCATCAGGGCCGGTGACATCGAAAGGTCCGCTCTTGGTGTGCGAGCGGCCACCTGGGCAAGCCTGATCGGAAGTCCGGAACTGTGAAGGTTTTCGGATGGCGGCCCTGCGCGACGGCTGTGTCTGGCCCTGCGCCGGCGTTCGAAAACCTCCAGAAGAGGAAGCCGCGGGGGAGCCGCGACGCTGAGGAATGGCCGCGCGCTATGGGCAATTGAGGGCGCGGCGGCTTCCTCGGAGGCCAACCGGCGCGCTGAACCGACGCGCTTCCAAGGTGTAGGGCGGCCTTCGTGACCGCACATCAAAGCTGTGATGAGGGCTGCGAGCCGAGTTGGAGGGAGTGATCTGACCGAGAAAGCGCGGAGCTATGCGGGGATTTGGGTGACGAGCCTGGTCAGGCGGCGCGGTGATCTGGGCTCGCGGTGACCTCGGTCCCGTCCCGGAAGATGACGCCAGCCACCACTTTCGGCAACTGGTTCTCGCCCGTCAGCCGCCGCCAGGTCTTGGCGGCCGCCATCACGAGCTTGAACACCATCAGCTTGGCGGTCGTCGGCGAGAGCGCCCCCTTCGTACGCACTGTCCGATGCCGGACCGTTGCAAATGCGCTCCCAATCGGGTTCGTCGTTCGCAGATGATCCCAGTGTTCCGCCGGCATGTCGTAGAATGCTAACAGCGCTTCCTTGTCCTTCGTCAGGCATTCGCTCGCACGGGCATACTTCAATCCGTACTTCTCCACGAACACATCCATCGCCACCTCGGCTTGCGCCCGCGTCAACGCGCCCGAGATCTCGCGCAGGGCTGCCTTCATCGCCGATTGCACAGACTTGGGCACCTTGTTGAGGACGTTGTCCGTCTTGTGCTGCCAGCAGCGCTGGTGGCGCGTACCGGGGAAGACCTCGTCCAGTGCCGTCCAGAAGCCCAGAGCCCCATCTCCCACAGCCAGCGTCGGCGCCACCGACAACCCACGCCGCTTCACGTCGACCAGCAGTTCCCGCCAGCTCTGCACGCTCTCGCGCACCCCGACCTGGAAGCCGACCAACTCCTTCCTGCCTTCCGGCGTGGCGCCGATCAGGACCAGCATGCACTCGGCCCGCTCCTCCATCCGGGCCTGCAGGTAGACCCCGTCAGCCCAGACGTAGATATAACAGCGCGCCGAGAGATCGCGCGTCTGCCAGCGGGCATACTCGTCGGCCCACGTCGCGGTCAGCCGCGTGACGACGGCCGGCGACAGGTTTGGCGCGTCCTTGCCCAGGAGGGCCGCGAGCGCGTCCTGGACGTCGCCGGTTGAGATCCCGCGAAGGTAGAGGACCGGCAGCAACGCATCCAGGCTGCGGCTGCGCCGCGCCCACCGCGGCAGCAAGGCCGAGGAGAACCGGATCCGCTCCTCAGGGCTCGTCGCACCACGGTCGCGGATGCGCACCCGCGTCACCGGCACCGGGCCGATGCCGGTCTGGATCGCGCGCTCGGGGCCGTGCCCGTGGCGGACCAGACGGGCGCGGCCATCCGGCAGCCGCAGATCCTGCATGGCGGTCAAGAAGGCCTCGGCCTCAAGCTCGACCGCCTGGGCGAGCAGGCGGCGGGCGCCGGCCCGCAGCACCTCGGTCAGGGGACGGTCGATCTCCTCAGGCTGACGAAGCCGCACGATGTTGGTAGGGCTGTCCATGGCGTATCGCTCTCAACGAGAGGTCCTGGCAGGCTCGACACCCGCCTCGATACGCCGCCTTCATCCAAACCGCGTCACCCATTCTCCCGCATAGCTCGAAAGCGCGTCCCGGCCCAAGCGAACCCGTGGCAGGTCGTTGATCCCGCGGTGTGTCGGTCGGCAATCGCGATCAAGTACAAGGTGGCGATCATGACGTATCGAGCCCGACAGCACTCGGGCGCAGCCTCGGGACCTCGCCGGTGCGGAAGCGCTCGACGACGATCATACGGCCACCACAGCAGGGGCAGGCGGGTCCTGCGGGCGGACCCGGTGATGGCAGCGGGTTCAGGCTCGGCAGTGGCCTCGCACGACGGCGACGGGGGCACGAGCAAGCCGCGGATTCGGGCGATGTTGGCCGTCCGCCTGCCGCGGCGAACAGGCCGTAGTGCCGGATGCGGTGGAAGCCGTCGGGCAGCACGTGCAGCAGAAAGCGGCGGATGAACTCGTCCGGGGCCAGCGTCAGGGTCTTGATCCACTCCCGGTCCAGCGTCCCATCTCGCGCCCGGTAATCCTTCCAGCGGAACGTGACGCCGTGCTCGTCGAGGGGCAAGAGCCGGCTGTTGGCGATGGCGACGCGATGGGTGTAGGGCGACAGATAGGCGAGCACGGCCTCTGGCCCGGCGAAGGGCCGCTTGGCGTAGACCACCCACTCGGTCCGCCGCATCGGTGCCAGATGGGCCGCGAAGGCATCGGCGTCGGCGAGAGCCGCCAACTCGCCGTGGAAAGCGAGCCGCCCGGCACGATGTGACTCGGCCAGTCGGTCGAGGAACAGCCGGCGGAACAGGCGGGAGAGCACCCGCACGGGCAGGAAGAAGCCCGGCCGACAGGCTATCCAGCGCGCCCCGTCCGGGGACAGGCCGCCGCCCGGCACGACGAGATGCACGTGCGGGTGGTGCGTCATGGCCGAGCCCCAGGTGTGGAGCACGGCGGTCAGCCCGATCTTTGCCCCGAGGTGCTTTGGATCGGCAGCGATGGTCAGCAGCGTGTCGGCGGCGGTACGCAACAGGATGTCGTAGACCACGGCCTTGTTCTGGAACGCCACGGCCGCGACCGACGCCGGCACCCGCCACCACTGACGCAGCAGATCGAGGAGGTCGGGCGCGAGCATGGCGAAGCGGTCCTTGCGGCCCTTGCCCTGCTCGACCCGGATCAGCATCCGCGCGCTGTCGATAACGGCGACCTTCAAGTTCGCGATCTCGGAGGCGCGCAGGCCGCAGCCATAGGCGAGCGAGAGCGCAGCGCAGTACTTCAGGCTTGGGGCGTGGGCCAGGAGGAGCGCGACCTCCTCGGGGCTGAGCACGACGGGCAGCCGGTCTGGCGTGGGGATGCGGGCCATGCGGTCGCCGAAACCGGTCCGGCCCAGCGTCGTGTGGAAGAAGAAGCGCAACGCCGTCGCGGCCAGGTTCATGCGGGCATAGCTCGCGCCACACGAGGCGAGATGAAGCTGATAGCGCCGCAGGTCCTCCGGCTCGGCCCGATCCGGCGAGCGGCCGAGGAAGATCGTGAACTCGCGGACCTGCCGGATGTAGTCGCTCTTGGTCTTCCCCCCGAACTGGCGGATGGTCATGTCTTCGATCATCCGCCGACGCAGCGGAGACACGGCTTCAGAGATCATGGGAGGTTCGCGTCTAGGGTGAGGTGAACCTCATGATCCTCAGACAGAGCGAGCGCCCCAACATCATGATCCGCAACGCAACCGACACGCGACGCCAGTGCCGCGAGAGCGGCTTAGTCCAGTGGCGCATACTGGACAAGCGGCATGCTGACCGCGGGCACCGTCAAGATTTCAGTCGGCAATCGTCTGCATGTCCGTTGGAGGCGTGGTTCAAGTCCGCCGAAGCATGGTCACGCTCCGGCATAAAGTTGTGAGCGTACCCCCGACGCGGGAGGGGAGGGGCCTACGCCTCCGGTCGAGGGTGGCGAGAGTGCAGCCGCCTTCATCGGTGCACCATCGGGTCTGAGACACTGGATCAGGCTCCGCGACTCTCTTGTCGGCCTTCGCAGAACCGAACCGCCATCAGAGTTTGGCTTAGAGGCATTGGCAGACGTCTCCTGACTTGCTCCTCAACCCAGGAGCTTGTCATGCAGGAAACCTCAACCATTCCGGCCATTACGCGTGTTCCTTGGAACCGTGGCCGTATTGTCGGACCCAAACCACCTCTGAAGCCCAAGCACATCTGGGCCTTGCGAACCCGCCTGCAGCTCGCCAAGCGCACGCGAGACCTCGCCCTCTTCAACCTTGCCGTCGATAGCAAGCTGCGTGGGTGCGATCTCGTTCGCCTGCGCGTAAGCGACGTTCACCTCGGCGATGCAGTCCGCCTCCGCGCGACTGTGTGCCAGCAGAAGACCGGAAGGCCGGTGCCCTTCGAGATCACCGAGCCGACACGCGAGGCACTCGCGGATTGGCTGACCTCGCGCAGCTTACGGGCGGGCGACTGGCTGTTCCCGAGCCGCTCTCGGCGTGGTCAGCACCTCACGACGCGACACTACGGTCGGCTTGTTGACCAGTGGGTTGCCTTGATCGGCCTGGACCCCGCGGCCTACGGCACGCATAGCCTGCGGCGAACGAAGGTCGCGGTGGTCTACAAGCGCACTGGTAACATCCGTTCCTGCCAACTGCTGCTTGGCCATTCCAAGCTGGAGAGCACGGTGCGTTACCTCGGCATCGAAGTCGACGATGCGCTGGTCCTATCTGAGCAGACTGAGATATGAATTGGACACCGCGGTCATTCTGACCGCGGTGTCTCAAGAAGGAGATTTGCATTCAGAGTTCCGAATGACACAGACCGGTCCCGCGCAAGCTGTATCAGGAATGTCCGGTTGCGAGGGGTTTCCCGATACTTGAATTCCTAATACGCTAGCCTGACATTGGCCGATGTGTCGTGCTCTCGGATCGACCGCTTCAGCCATCCCCGTTGATTTTCGCACCCAGCAGCTGCTTCTGGTCTCATACGCTGTCGACGGGAGAATGGATCGGTCACCATCAACGTTTCGGTGGCGCCTAGCATCTCAGGCTTCCTCGCGGTCGTCCCCAAGGATCCGATCCACGGTTAGGAACGCTGCCCTCAACCTGTCGCGAACGTCGACGAGCACAGCGGCGGTAGCGATGTCCTGTCGGCGCGCAAGGATTAGGAACACGAAAAGCACTTCGTTAGAGCGCTCGACCAGCGAGACGAGGTATTTCCCGCTCGGGGCGAAACGTCCGGCCAACCAGTTCTTCGCTGCGCGCTCACTGGCGCCCGTCCATTGCGCCACCGTCTTCACCGCGGAGTGCGAGTGGCCGAGTTCCCGCCGCAGGGCCTTCGCGATCTCCGCCGCGACCGTCCCTTCCGAAACGGGAGGGCGGCCACCGCCGACTGGAAATTTGTTGCTCTCTTTCGGAAACGACATTCCCAACCTCCTGTCAGTAGGTTCGGGATGGATAAAGCTTACGTCTTCCGAGGTGCGATCGCATAGGGAGCCGTGCGAACGAGGATTGTCGATTGAGGCCGACCGGTAAGGGCGTAATGGACGGTCACGGTCAGCGTGGGCCCAAGCCTGCGGTCGCCTACGTGCGCATGTCGACTGAGCCACAGACGTTCTCGCCGGAGAACCAGCTCGCCTTCATGCGTCGCTTCGCCGAGAAGCACGGGTTCGAGATTCGTCGGGTCTATGAGGATGCCGGACGCAGCGGTTTGACCTTGGAGGGACGCGAGTCTTTGCGCCGGCTACTGTCCGAGGTCGAGGGCGGACAAGCGGATTTTGAGGCGATCCTGGTATACGACGTGAGTCGCTGGGGCCGGTTCCAAGACGCGGACGAGGGCGCCTACCACGAGCACGTCTGCCGCCGCGCCGGCATCGTGGTCCACTACTGTGCCGAGCAGTTCGACAACGACGGCAGCATCGGGTCGACGCTCCTCAAGACGGTCAAGCGCCTGATGGCCGGCGAGTACAGCCGGGACCTGTCGGTCAAGGTCTTCGCTGGCCAGTGCCGCTTAATCGAGAAGGGATTCCGGCAGGGCGGGATGGCGGGGTATGGCCTGCGCCGCCTGATGGTCGACGAGCACGGCGTCCCCAAGACTGAGCTGCGCCTCGGTGAGCGCAAGAGCCTCCAGACCGATCGGGTCATCCTGGTGCCAGGTCCCGAGGCTGAAGTGACGACCGTCCGGCGCATCTACGCCCTCTTCCTCTCCGGCGAACCGGAGCGCGCCATCGCGGAAAGGCTGAACAGCGAGGGGGGACGGACCGACCTCGGGCGCCCGTGGACGCGCGGGACGGTGCATCAGGTGCTGACGACCCCCGAAGTACGTCGGCGACAACGTCTACAACCGGGTCTCTAACAAGCTGAAGCAGCGCCGCGTCGTGAACCCGCCCGGGCTGTGGGTTGTAGCGAAGGGGGCCTTCGAGCCGGTCGTGGGGAGCGACGTCTTCGAGAAGGCACGCGCGATCGTCGAGGATCGCAGCCGCCGCTACAATGACGCCGAGTTGCTCGAACTGCTGGCGCGACTGTTAAAGGCGACGGGCGCCTTGTCGAGCCTGGTCATCGACGAGCACGAGGACATGCCGTCGAGCAGCGTATACCGGCGCCGCTTCGGCAGTCTCCTGCGCGCCTACCGGCTGGTAGGTTACACCCCGGATCGTGATTATAGATACTTCGAGGTGAACCGGCGCCTAAGGGCCCTGCATCCCGAGGTGGTTGGCTCCGTGGTCGAGGGCCTGGAACGTGTAGGCGGCACGGTCGACCGCGACCCGGCGACCGACCTCCTCGGCGTCAACGGCGAGTTCACGGCCTCCGTCGTCATCGCGCGCCATCGCCTCACCGCCGCCGGATCGGCCCGGTGGCGCCTGCGGCTCGATGCGGGCCTCGCCCCGGATGTCACGGTCGCGGTCCGCATGAAGCCGGGAAATGTGACGCCGCTGGACTACTACGTCCTGCCCCGCATCGACATGACCGAGCCGCGGCTGCGCCTCGCCGAGCGCAACGGGTTCTCCCTCGACGGTTACCGGTTCGACGACCTCGACTTCTTCTACTCGCTCGCCGCGAGGGCCAGCTTCACGGAGGCCGCGTGATGGAACGGGTCAGCAAATGCGTTGTCATGATCCCGGTCGACCGGATCATCGTGCTCAACCCGCGGTCACGCGAGAAGCGGCGCTTCCAGGAGATCGTCGAGAACATCGGTAGGGTTGGGCTGAAACGTCCCATCACCGTCAGGCGCGTCCCGTCGCGGGACGACCAAGAAGCCTACGGCGTCGTCTGCGGCGAGGGCCGCCTGCGGGCCTGCGTCGAACTCGGCCAGACGGAGATCCCCGCCATCGTGGTGAATGCGAGCGAGCAGGACTGCCTGGTGATGGGCCTGGTCGAGAACTGCGCGCGTCGGCAGCATCGCCCGGTCGACCTGCTCCACGACATCGGAACCCTCCGCAAGCGCGGCTACACTGACGCTGAGATCGCGACGAAGGTCGGCTGCACTCAACAATGGGTCAACGTGATCGGCAGCTTGATCGAGCGGGGCGAGGAACGCCTTCTGTCGGCCGTCGAGACCGGGATCCTGCCGATCAGCGTAGCTGTCGAGATCGCGAAAGCCGACGAGGAGGGGGAGCAAGCCCTTCTGGCGCAGGCCTACGCGGAGAAGAAGCTGTCGGGTGGGAAGCTGGTGAAGGCGCGCCGTCTGCTCGAAGCACGCCGGAAGCGGGGCCGGGAGGTCGACAACAACGCCTTCGGACGCAAGGATCCGCCACAATCCCCAACCTCACCCACCGCGCTGCTTCGCATCTTCCAGCAGGAGGCCGACCGCGAGAGGGTCCTCGTCAAAAAGGCGGAGATCACGCAATCCCGGTTGATGTTCATCGTCGAAGCCATGCGCAAGCTTCGGGAGGACCAGGCCTTCGTGCAACTCCTGCAAGTCGAGAGACTGGACGCGATGCCGGCCGATCTGGAGGCCCGCGTGACCGCGAGGACGTCATGAGTGGGATGCGGCGACAATCGGTCACCCTCGGGTTCGAGCCAGGCATCGTCATCGTGCCGATCGCATCGCTGATGCCAGTGCAGATCCTGCGGCCGACCCTGAGGGCAAGCCAAGCGTACGCGCAGATCGCGCAGTCCATCCGCGAGATCGGCGTGGTCGAGCCCCCCGTGATATCGAGGGACGCGGCGGCCCCGGGACGCTACCTCCTGCTCGACGGCCACGTCCGGGTGGAGGTGCTCAAGGACGAGGGGGCAACCGAGGTGGAATGCATCGTCTCCAAGGACGACGAGGCGTTCACCTACAACCGCCACCTCAACCGCCTCACCCCCGTGATGGCGCGGGCGATGATCGTCCGCACGATCGAGCGTGGCGTGCCGCAGGAGAGGATCGCCGCCGCGCTCCGGATGGACGTGGTCAGCATCCAGCGTCGCGTGAAGATGCTGGACGGGATATGCGAGGAGGTGGTCACCCAGCTGACGGACCGACACTGCCCGCTGGCGGTCTTCGACATCCTCCGGAAGATGAAGCCCCTGCGGCAGATGGCCGTCTCCGACCTCATGGTTCAGCACAACAACTTCAGCGTGGCCTACGCGTCGGCGATTCTCGCAGGGACGCCTCAAGCGGACCTCGTCTCGGGGGCGAAATCCAAACCGAAGGGCGTGAGCCCGGCGGCGATGGCCCGAATGGAGCGGGAACTGGAAAACCTGCAGATGTCCATGGGCGCGATCCAGGATTCCTTCAGCAAGGACAACCTCCACCTGACAGTGGCCAAGGGGTACCTCGCAAAGCTCCTCGCCAACCGACAGGTGCACCGGTTCCTCGCCTCGCGGTATCCCGAGCTGCTCGATCCGTTCCGGACGATCGCCGAAGTGACATCGACCTTGCCCGAAGGTGAGGCAGCCTGAAGTTGAAACGCGGCAGCGCACCGCGACCGCGAGGTCGCTCTCGTTCACCCTTTCAGCGCGCGCCTCGATCATCCACGGCAGCTCGTGATCGCGCCAACGGCGGCCGCGTGCTCTCAAGGTTGACCTTACGATCTTCGAGCGTGTCGATAAGAACGACAAGGGCGGGATACTCGTCGGAGAGTTGAGCAATACTATCTGACGGTCGCGCGAATAACCCAATCAGTCGATTATAAAATGCTCGGCCCCGACGCATTGGCAATCGCGGGAGATATCTGACGAGCGTCTCGGCGCCGTCAGGATGCATATCAAGGCCAGATCTCGCGGTCTCCTCGATCAAGAAACTGAGTTGCTCGATATCATCGGCGGCGAACCGGAGAATTCTCAAGCGGTCGTTCCAACCACGTTACAGTTTCATCGAGGGAAAACTCCCTGACGTTTCTCCCGACCCACAAAGCTTCCAGGTAGGCCAAGCAGGACCGACGAATCAGAGCATGTACCCAGTCACGATAGATGCCCTTTGCGGCGGATCGTGTCGTCCA
Source organism: Pseudomonadota bacterium (assembly GCA_023386115.1). Taxonomy (GTDB): domain Bacteria; phylum Pseudomonadota; class Alphaproteobacteria; order Rhizobiales; family Beijerinckiaceae; genus Methylobacterium. Next base: position 19,866 of record JAEWKL010000283.1, on the reverse strand, counting down.
GTCCCAGGACCACGGGGCCGCGTTGAGCGAACGCGTCGACGAGGCGCCCGAGCATGATACGGCTGCCGCTGCGGGGGTACCACCCTGCTCGGTTGAGGATGCTGATTAGGCCGCTGGCCGCCAATATAAGACATCAAGCTCACACCGTTCGTTGTCGAGGTGTTGGCAGCCCGCATCGGTATGATGATTGAGGAATAAACACTGGTTTCACATGCCGAGCTCACGCGAATGAGTGAAAAGGGTCAAGCGGGGCTTGCGAAGCCTGAAGGTCCGTTATCAGGCGACGAGCGGCCATTCGAGCAACCTTGATCGGAGGTCTGCAATCGGCGCGAAGTCGAACGAGCGGCATGCGAACACCTGACCCCTTGCGGATATTCGAGGCGCGGCCGTCAATGGTCTGGATGGAGTGGAGAGCGGAAGTTGGCTTAGTGCTTAGAAGCAGAAGTTCGGCTTATCTGTTTGAGCCAACCACCGGTCCGTGTTCCATTGAAAGCAACATGGCCTCAGCCGGTATCCATCCGGCCCTGAGCGGGAAGCATCGAGCTAGGCGGAGTGCGGCTTGTCAGTGCTTAACCGGCTGCGCCGGTACGGCGCATTCGAAATTTCAGCAGTTGGCCGGCTAACGTGCAGCGCCAAGCTTCCCTTCCACGTACACACGGGTCACCACGCCTGCGTCGTCCATGACCACAATGTCAGCTCGCAGCCCGGATTGAATCGCTCCACGGTCCGTCAGTCCAAGATACTGAGCCGGGAGTGCAGAGACCCGACGCGTTGCGTCCGCGACGGTCAGCCCGAGTGCCCGCAAGTTGTGCCACGCGACGTCGAGTGGCGCGGCTGAGCCGGCCAATGCGCCTGCGTTATTGTTGACTCGATCCCCCTGTTTGCGGATGTGAATTCCGCCGAGGCTGTAATCCCCATCCGGCATACCAGCAGCCGCCACCGCATCTGAGACGCAAAAAAGGTCGGGGATCGTCCGCAAGGCGGTGCGCAGCGCGCCCGGGTGCACGTGGATGAAATCGGCGATGATCTGCGCGCTCGGCGCATGGGCCAGAGCGGCCCCGACCACCCCCGGCTCCCGGCCCTGCAGCGGGCTCATCGCATTGTAGAGATGGGTCACGCCTGAGCCGCCCGCGGCGAAAAAGGCAACAGCCTCGTCGTAAGTCGCGTCGGAGTGGCCGAGCTGCACCTGGATGCCAGCCTCCCTCGCCAGAGTGGTCAGGCGAGTTGCGCCTGGAAGCTCTGCAGCCAAGGTAAGGATGCGCAACGGCACAATGGCATGTAAGCGGCTGACGAGGTCCCAACTCGGCGCGGCCGTGTGGGGGCCGTGCGTGCCTCGCCGCTTGGCGCTAATAAATGGGCCTTCGAGGTGCAGACCCGCCATGTCCGACTCACCGGGCTGACTGTCGGCACGTGCTGCGGCCACCGATCGGGTGACGCGCTCCAGCTCATCGGCCGCCTCCGTGATGACAGTGGGCAGCCAGGTTGTAACACCCCTTGTGCGATGGAAGCGCCCGGTGTCGCGCACGGCGTCGGGGTCGCCCACCATGATGTCGTGGCCGCCGCCGCCATTCACCTGCAGGTCAACGAAGCCCGGCAGGATCAGTGGCGCATCCTCATCCACCGGCCCCGGACGAACCTCTTCGATACTCCCGCGGAAGCGGAGTTCGCCCGTCACCACCCCCGCGGGCGTGACGATCCGGCCAGTGATGCTTGTACAGCCGGACAAGAGCGCTGGAGCGCCGATGGGAATGTCCGCTCCACGTGCAAAGGAGAGGGCTCCACGGATTACCGCGTCAGCGGTAATCCGTATGGGCCGGCGCGTCGTCTCGTCGAGCCAGGGGCGCAGAGGCGCTGCGAGACCGCCCGTCACAATCAGTGGGAGCTGGCCGCTGGGGTCTGCTCGCTCGGCAAGATGCACAAGCTCGCTTGCCGCCGAGCGCAAGATGGCAGATGCAGATCCGCTGCTCACGGCGAGGTCGAAGGCGATCGGCGCCAGGGTCGCGTAATCGGCTGGAGACGCGATCGTCAGCCATGCGTGCAGTCGCGCGATATCGCCGCCGAAGCGGTCGAGTACGGCGTTGGCAAGCCGGTCGAGCCCTGCAGCATCGGTCCTGCGCAGCGTATGACGGATCAGTTGCAGACCGATCCAGGCTCCCCCACCCTCGTCTCCTGCTGGGAACCCGTGCCCGCCCGCTTTCGTGATCTCGTCTTGCTGATATCTGGCCCAGGCGACGGTGCCGGTGCCCACCGCGACCATAACACCCGCTTCTTTTGCGCCAAGGCAGCCGCTCAGGGCGGCGAGACCATCCGACACAATCTGTAGGCACCCAAACCGGGGCGAAGCCGCCTGGGCCGCGGCGAGCGCGGCCACATGCTCGCCACCTGCGATGGCCAAACAGCAATGCAATTGCTCGGGCACGAGCGCTGCGCCAACCTCGGCGAGGGCAGCGGCGGCGGTCGGCAGGATCGCATCCCAGACCCCTGCGCCGAGCAGGCCGACATGCGCACCCGCACCCCGCGCCCGCGCGAGCTCGGCTCCGTTCGCTTCTGCCAGAACCGCGACCGTCTTGCTGGCTCCCGCATCGATGGCCAACAGCCTGATCCCGTTCCCCTGTTCGGAGAGCAAAAGGTATGGAGCCTTCATGATCATGAGACCTGAGGGAACCAGCGCCTGGTTCCTAAGCCTCGGTGAGGAGGCGCAGGACCCAGCTTCTGGCATCGTTTCGACAAGTGCTTCATAATCCGCAACATCACCTCCGGGCGATCTATGAGCTAGGTACGTCCTGCACGGGTTGGTGCATGGGGTTCTGGCCTATGAACGAACGAACCTGCCTCGAGGTCGTTTCGAGCCGTCTCTGTGTCATTCCGTGACCCGACCCGCGGGCGGCACACCCAGGCGCCCGGCAACGATGACGAAATCGGGTACGCTCACAGGGTCTCCGTGACCTTGGAAAGACCGACCGGCGCGTCCGGATCAAAGCCTCGGCGGCGGGACTCGCGCTCGATCGCGCGATAGGCGGGCACCAGCATAGCGATTGGGTCACAGGCCGCGTGATCGGGCGCAAGCCAAGGCAAGTTCCCGTCCGGCCCCCCACAAGCATGCACGCGCAAATCCGCGCGCCGGAGTTCCTGCACAAGCGCGTCGATCCCCTCGGCAACCTGATCGTTCTGGCGCAGCGCCAGCACCGGCATCCTGGGCTGGATTGCCGCGCGCGGCCCGTGCCGTAGTTCCGCGGCGCTGTAGCCCAGAGCCGGTAGGCGCAGGGTCTCACAGAGCTTCAATGCGATCTCCCGCACCGGCCCCAGCCCGTGTCCCCGGCCCGTGACGAAGGCAGCCGGCGCGTCCGCGAGGTCGGTGGCCCAGGCGCTCCAGTCAAGGTCGTAGGCCGCAGCGAGGCGAAGCGGCAGGGCAGCGAGACCACGGGTGAGCGCTCCATCGCCGGACCAGCCAGCGATGAGCGCGGCGCTCGCGACCAGGGAGTTCACCACCGTCTTCGTCGCCGCGACCGCCCGTTCCGGCCCGGCTTCTATCGGCAGGACAAGGTCCGCGGCGACCGCAGCGGGTGAGGCCACATCATTGACAATCGCGACCGTGAGCGCGCCGCCCTGGCGCGCGGCGCGCGTGGCCGCGATGAGATCCGGCGAGCGACCAGATTGCGAGATGGTGATGAAGAGCGCGCCGTCCATTCGCGGTGACCGGCAGTAGCTCGTGACGACGGACGGGGCTGAGGCCGAGACGGCGAGCCCGCAACGGGTCTCGATCAGGTAGCGCAGGTAAACGCCCGCATGACCGGAGCTTCCTCGCCCACATATGACCGTAAAGGGGAAGCTGCGCGCCCTGAGTACGGAGGCGACGCGCTCCGCTTCGGTCCAGCCAGCACAGAGCGGGCCGGCGACTTCGGGCACTTCGGCAACCTCGCGGGCCATGAAGGTCTCGGATGTGCCGGGCCCCGGCCCGGGGCCGCTCATGCCGACCCTGCTTCGGCCAACGCCGCGCGCAGGTTGCCGCCGCTGCGCGCCAAGAGGCGAGCCGCCTCCTCGCGGTCGATCCCCAGGGCGACGAGCACCGCGCGTGGGATATCTCCCTCTGATGCGGTGAGGGCGCTGGCTGCCGCCTCGGCGTCGCAGCCGGCAATCTGCGCGACCATCGTGACGCCTCGCCGGCGTAGCTTGGTGTTCGTGGCCCGCATCGCGACCATGCGACCACGATACACCCGGCCCAACCGGATCATGATCAATGTCGAGAGCAGGTTGAGCACGATTTTCTGCGCGGTTCCCGCCTTCATCCGAGTGGAGCCAGCGACCGCTTCCGCGCCGGTTGCCACGAGGATCGGATGGGTGCAGTCGCGCAGGATCGGCGTGTCGGGATTGTTTGCGATGCCGACGGTGATGGCGCTCCGGGCTCGAGCGCTCCGAAGAGCCGCAAGCGTAAAGGGTGTGATCCCGCTCGCGGACAGGCCGATGACGACGTCGTCCGGCCGGATCTCGACTCGCTCAGCCCAGAGCGCCGCATCCTGCGTCGAATCCTCAGCCCCCTCGACCGCTTGAACCAATGCTCCGTCGCCACCCGCGACGGCGAAGCCCAGGCGCTCCTCGGGCCAGTCAAAGGTCGGCGGTAGTTCAGCCCCGTCTTGCACGCCGATCCGTGCCGAAGTGCCGGCCCCTACATAGAGGAGGCGTCCGTTCCGGCGCAGGCCGGGCTCGGCGGCCTCCGCGGCCGCGGCGATGGCCGGTAGTGCCGGACCGATGGCGGCGACCGCCGCGAGTTGTCCCTCCCAGAGCGCTTGCAGGATGTCGGCGCTGCCCCAGACGTCAAGATCGGTGAAACGAGGGCTCGCCCTCTCCGTGCTCATCCGTGAATGTTCCTCCGCAAGGTCCCGTCGTTAAAGAACGGCGGAAGCGGACGAACGCTCCGGCGACTGTCGATTGACCGTGGAAACGATGCCATGCCCTCAGCCGCGGTCGCAGACCGCACAGGCCTCCTGCTCCCCCAGTCCGACGCATTGGCGGCTCTGGTTGTCGACGGCGTATTTGCCGTCATTGCGATGGTCCTCGCACTGTTCTGGCGCAGCAAGGCGTCGCTCACGGAGCTGGAGCCGACTCAGATCGAGCGGCAACTCAGGCAGGACGTCGCCATCAAAACGGAGCGGGTGCCGGTCGTGTGGGACGCCGACTTCTTGCTTGGGCTGAAAGACGCCACTCGCGAGGACAGTTGCGCGCGTTGCGAGATCAACGCGCGCTCGGTCCACCGCATCTCCGATGAGGCGCACGAGGCCCTGACGACAACGACATCCCGGCGGCTGGCCAGCCGACTACGTCGATCATGACCCAGCCTTAGCTCTGTCCGTTCTCGAGTTATGAGCGGACCTCCGGCCGCTCAACAATGAAGGTCCGTTAGTGGCGCAATCCGGCCGCTCGGCATCCGTCCGGCGAACCACGGCTTACACCCTGAGCAGCCCTTCGTACGGCTACGCCAATTGATTTCGGACTCTTGCCAATTTGAAATATGGCCGCCTTGACCCGGCCCTGGTGAGGCCATCCGGCTATGCCATGTTGGGGCATTATGGATAAGCTGCCCAAAGCCTTTGGCTTGGAAATCAAGCACCGGTCGCTACCGCCTAATCCCTGGAGGTGGGAGATCTATCGCAAAGCTGAATCGCTATGCGTTGAGCAATCTGAGATCAGCTACGCTTCTCAAGCCGCTGCGCTAGCGGCGGGCCATGAAGCCTTTCGCGATGGACCAAGGGGACAAAAAAACCAAATCCAAAGGGTTGGACCTGATGACCGCCCCGGGGTCCGGTTTTCTGGACTACGCACCTTCCTGAATTTTTTGACTGATGGGGGTTTGCAGAAGTATCCCCCGGGGCGGGGCCTAACGCAGGACGCCAATAGCGGGAAATGAGGGCGTTCCCTCGCGAAATTCGAAGGGACGTGGCGCGCCACCACCGTTTTAGAGATGGGCCTTGAGCCTCAACCCGGGGGCGGGGGGCTTTCTCTGGAAAGGCCCCCACCCTGCGCCTACGTGGCCGCTCCGGCCCGCGCCGCAGATGGTGCCGGGCCGAGGCTACCTACCACGTGGACCGGGCGAGAACCCGAGACACCTGGACCGCGGACCACTCACCGCCCCTCGCGGTGCAGATGCCCCTGGCGTTCAACTCGGCCGCGATCGTGCGAAGCGATGCACCGTTGGCTTGTAGGTCACGAGCAAGGGGGGCCACGTCCATCGCCTTCCGATTGGCCTTCGCACTGCGAACAGCGACGCTGGCCGCGTTTCCCTTGCCCCGAACCGCAGCGAAATTACCCCGGTCACCCCCGAGGCTACGGCCCCGCGCCTTTGCGGCGGCAAGGGCGGCTTTTGTGCGCGCCGAAATCATCGCGGCTTCGTGCTCGGCAACTGCCGCTAGAATGTGAACCGTGAGCCGGTTCGCCTGCGGGAAATCCACCGCTGTAAATTCTACGCCGCTTTCCATCAGGTTCGAGATAAAGGCGACGTTGCGAGCGAGCCTATCGAGCTTCGCGATGATGAGCGTTGCGCCATGAAGCCGGCAAAGGCGCAAAGCTTCGGCGAGCTTCGGCCTGTCGTTTCGCTTGCCGCTCTCAACCTCAACCACCTCAGCAACGAGCTTCCACGTGCCGCCGTTCAGGTGAGCGCGCACCGCCTCTTGCTGCGCCTCCAGCCCGAGGCCGCTCGCGCCCTGGCGAGCCGTGGACACGCGGTAATAGGCGACGAATTTCCCGTTGGCCATGACCGTAACAACCTCGGCGACGTTCGTTGCCGCAAACGTAACGGCGTCCGTTGCCGGCCGCAAGCGTGTCGTGATCCGCACAAGGCCGATGGAACAGCGGCCCGGGGCGAGCCCGCGGCCGGTCGCCTTGCAGCCCTCAGGACGGCCAGGGCGGCCCACCAGTGCTGGACCCGCAACGAGCACGGGTGGCCGGGCTGCACCGCCCGGGAAGGCGCCCCAAGCCCGCGGCCGGGCGCTGGCGGGCTGCCCTGGCCATCCTGAGGACGATTGGCGCGTGGGGCCGCGCCAGTGTGCCCGATAGGCGGCAGAGCGGGTGAGGCCGACCGCAGCGATAGAATTGACAATGTGAAACGGGCTACTCGGCCGGTGAGCGCGCCGGTCAAAGCGTCGAATTAATTCGGCCCCGAGCAAGGCACGGGGTCCGCGTCATCGGGGACCGTCCGGGACATGGGTAGGCCGTTCGGGGCATGGGATGACATGGATGACATGGGTCCCAACTTCAGGGCGCCAGCGCCAGCGGGCATACGGCGCACCTTTGCTCTCGCACGCGTAGTTTTGCACGTATCATGCTGCGTATCTTAGAATTATCATATATCTCAATAAGTTAAGTGAAAATACCCATGTCCCGAACCATGTCCCGAACCATGTCATTACCCTAGTCAGACCCTTGTCCCGATCCCGGTCCCACCAGAATCATTGCAATTGCTATATCTCTTGCCGGCCGTAATTATTCTGTCCGCCCCATAATTGTTGCGCCTATGCAGCCCATCCGCCCGGATCAGAACTATTTGTGTGATGACAGCCGGACAGCGCACGGGGAAGCGCCTGATTGGCTCTTGAGAAGGCACCGGCAGATTGGGCTGGCGCGGCCGACTTCTCGGCCTCGGCGTTGCCGGGGCAGCGGCCGGGATTGAGCCCGTGATGGTGGGGCCACCTGCCTTCGCGGGCGCGGCCGGTTAATGGGGTGGACGCAGGAGCTTGCGGGAGCGGCGCCGGTGGCCTCGCGGGGCGAGCGGGTGCCCTGCGGTGGTGAAAGCCGCGCCGAGCCCACCAGGACCCGGCGCGGTACTACTTAGCCGTTACCGCCTGCGGTCCCCCTCCGGCTGCGGCGGGCCGGAAAAAGCTGCAATGGGATGTTCCGGGGATAAGGGATGCAGTTCGCGGTCGCGCGCCAACGCCTCAATTATCTCCGCCGAGCGGGCGCTTGCTAATCGAGTAATGAGAGCTTCCGCTTTTTTGAGCACATAAATTCTTGAGTGCCGGGCACTGTCCGATCGAATTTCTTTTTGGGCGATCGCATCTCTCGCTAATTGCTTTAGAGCGGCTTGCTCCGGCCCTTTGGGGGCTCTGAGATCATAATTCCTGCGGTCGTCCACTGCGCCTTGCGTGTTGACGTGCTCGTTATTCGCCATCGCGGTCATTACGCTGGAAAGCTCCGCGATGCTGAAAATCGAACGCCCCGCGCGCTGGAAGGCCATAAAGGCTGCTGCCATGTGGCGCTCAACCGGGTTTGCCATGCCGGTAATCTGCGCGGCCTTTTTCTCAACCGTGACCGGCGGTGGGAGCGCGACGTTATAGTGGCTGATATCGCGAGCCCGCAGGTAGCGCCAGAACGCGGCCAGCCGCTCGGGGTCCTTGGTGATGTCCGTTAGACGCTCATAGAATTCTGGCTTCGGCTTGTTTTCGAGATCGATGCCGCATAGCACGTAGAAGATGCGTCGGTCATGCTCCTCAACATGAATCGAATTTTCATAGTTCGAGGTAATAACTACGCGAGCGTAATTCGGAACGCTGACAGTGTGCTCACGCTTTCTTTCTATTTGAAAATAATCACCGTCAGGGCCCGCATCCACAATCTGTTTCAGGATCGATGTAATCGCTGCCATATTGGCCGAGGTGGACGCCTTGCCGTCCGGAAGCTCTTTGACGGAGATGATCCGGCACCCTTCAACGCTGGCGAGCGCGAAGCGGCGGGCGCTCCCATCTAATAGCTTCGTGCCATCGATTTCGCTCCCCATATCCCTTCCGATGCCATCAAACATTGTGCGGAGCATATTCGTGTAAATCGACTTTCCAACGCCAGGCTGTCCTACTAAAAATAGCAGATGACCCGGCCGATTTCCGGTCTTGACCATATATGCGAGAGTGTACAACTCATATTTTCGCATAGTCTTGTCCGGAAACATGCGGCCTATGTAGTCGAGTAGAAACGCTGTGTCTTCTCGCTCCTGCCGCGTATTTTCCGCTGGCTTCCCGGCAAAGCGGATAACCGGCGAGATGTACCGCATGTTGAGGTATTGGGTTTCCGACCCGTCCGGATTTAGCTCTTTTACAATTTTGCCGCGATCGGCGCGCGGGTCCCGTGTCTCACCGCTGAACCACACGTCACCGCGAGCAGTGCCTAAATCACGGACGAAATCCCAAAAACCCGCTTCGTTCGGCGGATAATGCTGATGCAATTGCAGCACCAGAGGCTTGCCCTTAGCGTCCTGTGATTTGAGTTGCCACCACTTCAGCGCAGCCCACTGACGGCCTACATTGGATGCAAGGCGCATCTGCACCTCGCTGTTTTCTTCACGCGTGTTGACGTGTCTGAAAAAATATCTATCCGCCACCTCATCTAAGAGCCGATTTTTCGCGTCTTTCCTAGCGTTTTTTAATTCGCGAACGTCCTTCATTACCTCGTCAAGGTCGTCCGGGAATTCGTATTTCGCGGAAACGTAAATCTTGTTCCGCTTGAACATTGTGTCCAGGGTATGCCGGCCGACGCGCTGGCCGTGGGACAGGCTGTTCCAAACCTTGTCGAAATACTCGGGTGAGCACCATTCGGGGTCCGCGCAGGCCCACTCGCGGATATCGTCTTCGTGTGCTTCGGCCTCCGACCCGAGCGCCGCGCGGGCCGCTGCCACGACTTGCACGAAGTCATCGCGCAGGGGGAAGCGTTCCCGGTCGCTGTTCGGCATCCGGTGCAGGCCCTCCAGGATGGCGTCCACCGGCATTACCGGCGGCTCCCCCGAGTAGTCCCGTTCCTCGATATCAGCGCCACCGGCAGAGCCACGAATGACCTTGCCGCCCGCCGCCTCTACCTTTGCGATGACAATTTCTAGGAAGCGCTGGAATTTCGCGTTGCTCGCCTTTTCAAGCTCACCGCTCCCGAACAGAGCCGCGATATCCCATTCCGGGTCCCAACCATATAAATCGCCGCTCGGGTGGGTGCCCGCAGCGACGTATTGATTGCCGAACCCGATGATATCCAGCCCGTGCGGCTTGGCCCCCGGATCATCACCCGGCATTCGCACCTTGAGGAATGCCGTCTTGATCCGGTCCCCGCTGTCCAGGTCCGGGCCGCGGAATGCCCATAGCCGCCGATCGTTCTCGCCGCGGATGCGGGTCGCGTAGCGGGCACGGGGGCCGAACGCTTCGTCTAAGGCGTCCTCCACCAGCCGCCGGAATTCTGGGGACTCAGCGTCGCAATCGATCGCAGGACATAAGGCGCCACAAATGCCGACATTAGGCGTAGGCCATGATGAAGCCGCTCTAACGTCTGCCGTGCTCAGCCCGTCACGCACGACCGTGCCGCCGAGCCCTGTCCAATCTCGGGTTTTTGGGTTGTAGCGCCCCGGTGCCTTGCCCAAGGATTTTTCCTCAAGCAACCCCTTTGCGGAAATCGTCGCATTAACGGGGGCGATAGGGAGTAGAAAATGAGGATTAATTCCAACATCACAAAAACGACGCGATGCCTCGCCGAAGTTCGGCGTTGACTTTGCGCTCGGTTCCATTATTTTGATTCCGTTCAAGAGTTGCAGTTTGGTGATGCGATCTGCGATTCCAGCCTTGGGGACGGGAGCGCGATCCTAGCGGATCCGCTCCCGTTTCGTTGGGCGGTTGAACCAGGCCCGGCGCTCCTCAATCACGCGCTCTAGAAGTGCTATCCGCGTCTCGACGTCATATGGGGTAACATCCCGCAGGCGAAGTCGATCGGAGGTACCGGGCAAGGTGCTATCTGCTAGCAGATCTAGAAAACAGTCATAGCTACTCATTGCCCATTCATATAATTGAGAATCACTAAATTCCGTATGCCAATCAGAGCGGGCGCTATTACCCCTTAGCCTGGAGTTTCTGATATATTCAGCCATAGAATGCACTTCGTACGCCTTTTTCTGGCGCAAATTTTTGAAATTTTCCTCTGATTTTACGTAATTAGTTGACCGAATTTCCTTTAGCTTTGTATCCATAGCTAGGAAAATCCGCGTAAGACGGTAGTTATCATCGTCAGACATTTTATTTCTCTCTTTTAAAAGGGAGATGCCTACTGCCGTCGCGCGGAACCAGCATCGCGCGGAAGTGCTCGGCGCTCGCACAACTCATAAGCGCCGTTAAGCGAACCGGGCTCATCCATAACAGATCGTGATGGGAATGTCCTGCAAGCACCCATTAGTAGTTCATTCTTTGCCCGGAGTCTATATCTGCTATGACAGCATCAACTGCTAATAGCGAAACGAGTTAGAAGCCGCGCTCACCGCGAATATTGCTGGAATTTCGGTTTCGCGACCTTCATAATTGAATAAATCGAAAGGGCGCCCGTGGGCGCCCCGCAAAATCTCTTGGAATGGCAATGGCTATGCGCAGGACGGCAAGGGAATCGGCAGCGACGCCACGGGTTGGCCGGCCCGGTAAGCCGTGATCCGGTCCACCGCCATCATTGCGATTACACCCTCGGGAAGCTCTGTCGTCATCACGACTGGCATACCGCCGATTTCCCGCACGGTTGCCGTTCGGATTCCCTTGGCGGCGATCCGCGCCAGCCCTCTGGCTATTCGGTCCTCGCACATCAGGGGATGCCCTACGCCCACGGCTACATCCGCAGTCGCGGCCCGTGCCCTTTTCCGGGGCCCCGGGCTACCCCCGTCGGAAAAGGGCTGTAGTGCCCCGCTGGTGGGCGAGTTTCGGGTAGGGAGGCATCGTGGCCCTATTAGTTGTGATTTGGCTTTACCCTCGGCGCACGATGAATCTTTGTTGCGCGCATGCGAAACCGACGCTTTCATGAGCGTAGCCCTTCCTTGCTTTCCCAAGGTTGCGGTTAGAGCCGTCGCGACGGTCGCAACGTCGTGGCGGCTCGCTATGTGAGCCCCCCGAGGCGGGGTCTTCGACGCCCTTTCGCTCTGCGTAAGTGGCTGGGGGCGTCCAGGGGCGAAATCCGTGCCCCATCGGATTCCATCTCAAGCAGAGCGATCCCGGGGGCCGTGGGAACAGGCCGCAAATGGCCGGTGATGCCATCGGTGGTGGGCTCAAAGCGCCGATGCTCGGGGCCCGAAGCTGGTCCACCAGGGGGGCGCTAGGGCGGCGGCCGGGCGCCCTCAGCCCGTGCTCTAACCCCTGCCGCAAAGCATAGCGGGGGTCCGTGAGCGCGCCCTTCTCATAGGCCTTGGGAGCATCGATTTCTTGACGCTCGCGCGTCAGCACGCACCGCGTTGAGAGTTGAATTCGATCAAAGTTCCGAGCTTCCAGCCGACCTTTCTGCCATTCAACTTGACAGGCTCAGGCACTTTCTTCGCACGATACAGCCGGCGCCAGTGCGGAAGGGAGTAGTTGCAGAACGATGCTGCTTCAGCCGCCCCAACGATTCGGTTCATCGCGATCTGAGAGGCAACCTCCCTCGGCAGATCGTCCAGATACGAATGAGCCATGTAGACGCCTCAGAGCTTCCGCGTGCAAGCGGGACCCTGAAGGCCTATCAGGGATCATGCGGCATCACAAGAATATTTCTGTTGTATCAAGCAAATCGGAGCGAGTCCCCTGCCTTTTCACATTGTCAAAGGCCAGCCAACAAGACATAGAAACAGGATATTCAGGCATGAACCACCAAAACAGCAGCGGCGTCGAATGCGGTCCGAGCACCGAATTTCTGGAAATGCGATGCTGGCCGCATTCGACGCTGCTGCCGTTGCTCATTTTGAAATAAGGCTCACGACGTGCTCGGACCAACGCTCCAACGCCTGCCGCTTCTCGGCGGCATACGATGCACGATTATAGACACCTGCCACACCCATTTTCGCTGGCCCGGTGACGTGATTTACGACAGCCTCGACCACATGGGGCATAACCCCAAGGTGCTCGTTCATGTGCGTCACCATCGTTCGCCTCAGATCGTGGAGGCGCCAAGGGGAAACCGGGGCGCTCTTTTTCTCGGCGTGTTTTTCCCGTGCGGCCGAAATCCGCTTATCGAGAGATGCTTTGGATTTTGACCACCCTTGAAACCCGCCCTCACCGTCACCGAATATGTGATCCCGTCCCGACCGCTCGGCCGTGGCTTCGATAATGGAAAGAGCCGATCGGGACAGAGGCACAGCGTGAGGTAGCCCGTTCTTCGTCCGCTCGGGCGGCAAACTCCAAATCGCCTTGGCCCGGTTGATTTCGGACCAGCGCATCGCGCCGACTTCCTCCCGACGCTGCCCAGTCAGCATTAGCAGGCGGACGATGCGCCCGTGGTCGTCGTCGCGGCAAGATTTCCAGACGGCTGCAATTTCTGCATCCGAGAGCACGCGGTTGCGGCTTACCTCCTCGACCGCCTTGCCTGTCGCTGTGACCGGGTTCACGTCTACGTCGCCCTGGCGCATTGCCCACGTGAACATGGCCGATAGGGACGCCCGAGCACGGTTTGCGGAGTAGGGCCCGTGCTTAGCCGCAATTTCGTTCATGCATGCTGCCACGTTGGCCCTAGCGATTTTGTGTATCGGCAATTCCCGCAAATCGGCCCAATGCCGGTTCAAGTGGCGCTCAGCTTCCTCATAGGTTTTGTCGCGCAACCTGGATTTGGCCTGTGCAAGGTAGCGCGTCGCGACGGTGCCCATCGTGACGGCGGCCCGTGCTCGGGCTTCCGATTTTTCGGCCTGCGGGTCCTGCCCGAGATGCACCTTTGAGAGCGCTTCCCGGGCTCGCTTACGGGCTTCGTCAAGGTCCACGGTTTCCACGGTGCCGAGCGTAATGCGCCGCTGCTTCGCTCCAATCCGGTACTGCGCAATCCACGTCCTCTTGCCGCCCTGACGGATGCGTATTCCGAAGCCCGGCATCGCTTCGTCAAATTCGATGATTTCGCTCTTGCCCTCGGGCAGCGCGAGGCGGGCGACATTCGGTCGGGTGAAGCGCATAGGGCTCTCGGCTGGGAAGCTAATGGGAAGCACGGTCCTGCTTCCCAGCGATCCTTCAGGGTTACGCAAATCAGAGGGTATCGAGCTAAACCCCTGACACGCAAGACCGCATGATGCTTCCCGAACCTTTAAGCTCCCTTAGAACCCCTGCTTCGTAATGAGGGGGTCGGGGGTTCGAATCCCTCTTGCGGCACCATTTTTCTTCCCTGAATTCAATGACTTAGGCTTCAGCGAAGCATCTGGTGAGCGGTCGCGACCGGCGCTGCCAGCGGCACGAGAGCCGCGGCAAGTCAGCTCTGCGCGCAGTTTCTTCCATAGCAAAGCCAATCGGTTGCACCGCGATGCCATGCCCACCGGGCCGTGAGGCCAAACAGGGCTTCAGCCGTTCTCTCCTGCGCGGGGCTTGGCTGCCTCAAGGGCGGCCTGGGCGTCCCCTTTGATGGCCTGGCGCGCCCTCAAGCCTTCATTGCAGGGGCTTGGAGGTTGTCGAGGCCTCGGCGCGGCAGGTCCGGCACCCGGTCCGACGGCATCCGGCGATGCGACCACTCCTTCGCCGACCTCGCCTCGCACCCGCGCCAACACCAAATCCGTAAAGATCCGCGGATGCGGCATCTCCGGCGCAGGCTGGCGCACCAGGGTCATCGGCGCCACCGGGGCCGGGCCGCGGATCTCGCGGTAGCGTACGCCCTCGGTCGCCAGCCGCGCCATCGAGCGCGGCACGATGGCGAGCGCGATGCCGGTCGCCACGAGGTTGACCACCGAGGCGAGCTGCGGCGCGTTCTGGGCGATGTGCGGCGAGAATCCGGCCGCCGCGCAGGCCGCCATGATGCCGTCGTAGAGCGCCCGGCCGTTGCGGCGCGGATAGACGATGAAGCCCTCGTTCGAGAGATCGGACAGGCCCAGCGCGCCGGTCTCGGCGGCCAGCCAGTGGGTGGCCGGCAGCGCCACCACCATCGGCTCGTCGAACAGGTGGCGGGCCCAGAGGTCGTCGACCTCTCCCTCGTCCGGTCGCATGAAGGCGACGTCGACCCGGCCGGCCCGGAAGGCGGCGAGCAGGCTCGCGGTCGTCTCCTCCAAAAGCTCGACCTGCACGTCCGGATAGGCGCTGCGGTAGTCGCGGATCGCCCCGGTCACCAGGGGGTGGAACGAGGCCGAGGAGGTGAAGCCGATGCGGATCTGGCCGACATCGCCGGTGGCGATGCGCCGGGCCCGGATCGTGGCCGCCTCGACCGAGGCGAGCACCGCCCTGGCATCGTCCGCGAAGGCGCGGCCCGGCTCGGTCAGAGCCACCCCCCGCGACAGGCGCTGGAGCAGGGCAGTGCCGATCTCGGTCTCGAGGCTCTTGATCTGGTGGCTGAGCGCCGGCTGCGCGATGTTCAGCCGCTCCGCCGCCCGGGTGATGCTGAGATCGTCGGCCACCGCGACGAAGTAGCGAAGATGGCGAAGCTCCATCGCGCCGGTTTCCCCCTGATTCCCGGTTCCCGCCGGTGCTGCCGGATTCTCGTCCGTCAGACCTACGATAGACGAGGTTCGGGAGGACCGCATGGGGCGCGGGGGATAAGGGCTTATCCGCGCGGCACGGTGTCCCGCACCGAGGGGCGCTGGCTTTGCGCGTCGCGGAAGGCCGCGACCTCGGGGCAGAGGCCGCGCCAATCGTGGTCGGGGAAGCGGAACACCAGGTAGTCGAGGGCGGTGATCGCGGCGATCGCCGGCAGGCCGAATGACGTCCGGTGCTCCGCGAATGCCGCATCGAGGCGCCGCAACCCCTCGTGCATGGTGCGGAAGCGCTTCCTGCCGACGAGGCCGGCATCGAAGTCCGGCGCCGACTTGCGCCCGATGATGACCGCCACCGCGGCGTCGAACACCCCGATCGCGAGTCCGGCGGCCGAGAGCGCGGCGGGTCCGCCGGCGAGCACGGAAGGCGGGGTGCCGATCGCGTCGAGATAGGCGAGGATCAAGAGCGCTTCCGTCAGCCGAGCGCCGTCGTCGGTGATGAGCGTCGGCACGCGGCCGGCCGGGTTGGCGTCGAGGAAGGCCGGGTCGTCGGCCCAGGCATCGACGAAGGCGGTGTCGACACGCTCGGTCAGGCCCTTCTCGATCAGCGCCATGCGGACGATGCGCACGAAGGGCGAGGTCGGGTTGGCATAGAGCTTCATCGCATGGGCTCCGGTCAGCCGGCGGTGGTCAGGGGGCAGCCGCTCTTGTCGGCGGGGGTGAACAATTTGTCCCCGGGGATCGTCTCAACGACGCGGTAGAGATCGGCCTTGCTCGTCGAGTCCTTCGGGCTCTTCACCTCGACGAGCATCATGTCCATCACCACCCGGCCGTTAGCCTGGATGCGCGGGTGGCCGTAGAAGCCGTCGTCGATCGGCAACTCCTTCATCGCCCTGTTGACGGCGCCGGCCTCGTCGGTGCCGGCCTTCTCGACGGCCCTGAGATAGTGCCGCACCGACGAATAGGCGGCGGCATGGCCCATGGTCGGCACCACGTTGCCGTTGCGGGCCATCAGGCGCTTGGCCCAGGCGCGGCTGGCGTCGTTGGCGTCCCAGTAGAAGTTCACCGCCATGCGGATCCCCTGCGCCACGTCGAGGCCGAGCGCCACCGTGTTGTTGGTGAAGACCAGCATCGCCACCACCTTCGAGGTGATGCCGAATTCCCGCGCCTGCTTGATGGTGTTGACGAGGTCCGGCCCGGCATTGGCGAGCCCGATCACGTCGGCGCCGGAGGACTGGGCCTGGATCAGCTGCGAGGAGAGGTCGGTGGCCCCGAGGGGATGGCGGATCTCGCCGACCACCGTGCCGCCGGCGGCCTTCACGGCCTTGCCGGCATCCGCCGCCAGCCCGTGGCCGAACACGTAGTCGGCGGTGATGAAGGTCCATGTCTTGCCGCCGCTCTGCACCACGGCGCCCGCCACCGCGTTGGCGAGCTCGCCTGTCGAGGGCACCCATTGCGTGCCGTAGGGCGAGCAGCCGGGGCCGGAGAATTGCGAGGCGTAGCCGCCGGTCACCATCGTGGTGATCTTGCGCTCCTTGGCATAGGCCTGCACGCCCAAGCCCACCGAGCTGGCGCCGCCGAGCACGAAGGCGGTGACGCCGCGCTGGTCGACGAGCTGACGCGCCAATCCTGAGCCGATATCGGGCTTGTTCTGGTGGTCGACGCCGATCACCTCGATCGGCCGGCCCAGCACCTTGCCGCCGAAATCCTCCGCCGCCATCGTGGCGGCCAGCACCATGTTCGGCCCGCCATTGCCGGAATACATCCCCGACAGGTCCTCGATCACGCCGATGCGGAGCGGCGTCTCGGCGGCGAGGGCCGGTGCGGTCAGCGCCGTGGCGAACAGGCCGGCGACGGCGAGGCGTCGCGTCGGGGACGTGGCAGGCATGGGCGTTTCCTCGAGATGCGGCATCGGTCTTCTGGCGCCCGTCGAGGGACGTCGGAGCGATGCTTGATGATGGCCGATTTATCGCGCCCCGGTGCAGTCGTCGTCCAATAGTTTGCACATCGCTCCGCCATCGTTTCCCGGTATGGCAGGGCGTGACCGTGCACCGTGACCTTGAGGGTGAGGACCTTAGGGGTGCGACGCGCCGTCATCGTCGCCGGCTATGGCTCGCGCCCGATCTTTGTATTGGACGGGAGGCCCGCCGGCGGGCGACACCGCCGGCACGATCGCGAGGGCCTGCAACCAAGCGCCCCGCATCCGAGGAGACGCCCGCATGATCACCAGCTTCTCCATGCCGACCCGGATCGTCTCAGGCGCCGGCGCGCTCGCCACGATCGGCACGCTCGCCCGCGACCTCAGGATGACGCGGGTGCTGGTCGTGTCCGATCCGGTCATCTCGGCGCAGGGCTTCCACGCCGATGCGCTGGCGGTCCTGGGCGAGGCCGGGATCGCGGTCTCGCGCTTCGACGAGTGCGGGATCGACGCGCGCTGCGCGCATATCGACGACCAGGGCGAGCGGGTGCGTCGCGATGGGCTCGACGGCATCGTGTGCATCGGCGGCGGCTCGGTGATGTGCACCGGCAAGGGCATCGCCATCGTGGCGACGAACCACAAGCCGATGGCGGAGTGCACCGGCGTCGGGCAGTTCGACCGCAAGGCGCTGCCGATGATCATGGTGCCGACCACCGCCGGCTCCGGCTCCGAGGTCTCGCAATGGACCATCGTCAAGGACGAGGTGCGCCACCTCAAGCTCCTCGGCGGCGGCCCCTTGAGCTTCCCCGACGCGGCGATCCTCGATCCCGTGACCCTGCGCTCGCTGCCGATGCACGTCGCGGCGCTGCCGGCGGTCGACGCGCTGACCCACGGCGTCGAGGCTTACTTGAGCGGCATCGCCTCGCCGCTCACCGACGCGGTGGCGCTCGCTTCCGTGCGGCTCCAGGCGGCGTCCTTGCGTGCCTCGATCAATGCCGACGACGACCGCGCCCGGGAGGACAACCTGATGGCCTCCTGCATGGCCAACATCGCCTGCGGCAACGCCCGGCTCGGCCACGGCCATGCCCTGTCGCTGCCGCTGGAGGGCCATCTCGATCTGCCGCATCCCTACGGCGTCGGGGTGCTGCTGCCGCACGTCATCACGTTCAACCTCGCGGTGCTGCCCGCCAAGGTGAAGCCGCTCGCCGAGGCGCTCGAGGTCGAGACGGCCGGCTTGTCGCGCCAGGAGATGATTTCGGCGTGTGCCGAGGCCGTCCGGACGCTCTACGCCGATATCGGCTTCCCGGAGCGCTTCACCCCGGAGCAGCTGCCCCGCGACCGGGTGCGCGAGATGGCGTTGCGCGCCGTTCCCGGCCTCTATGCCGGCATCGCCGCGAAGGACTTCGACCCGGCGAGCGCCCACGATCGCACGATCATCGCGAGCCCGGCGGCGCGCAGGATGACGGTGAGACAGGCGGAGGAGATCTTTGAGCGGTGCGTGGGCTAATCATCCGGTTCGCTCTGCGGACCTGACACCCACTGCGTCATTCCGGGGCCGCGAAGCGGAGCCCGGAGTGACGAGCACGGTGTCAGTACTGTCGAGAAAGTCAGACAGGCTCTGGGACCTGCGCCGTGGTCAGGCCCGCGAAGTCCCGCCACGAGCGTGTCCCCTACGTCCTGGCGCGCCGGACGCTGCCATGCTTCACTCCACGCGGACGAGGAGGGCCGGCTCATGCGCACGACATCGATGATCCTGGCGGCTGCCGCCCTCTGCGCGGCCCTGCCGGCCAATGCGCTGGACGTGCGCGACCTCCCCATCGCCAAGGCGCCCGAGACCTGCCCGCAGGAGGGCCCCGGCTTCACCCGCCTCAATCCGGGCGGCCCGTGCCTGCGGATCAGCGGACGGGTGCGGGCCGAGGCCGGCACGCTGGTCCCCGCCCGGCCCGGCGCCGGCCTCGATGGGGTGCCCCGGGGCGTCGTCGGCGCCTCCGGCCGGGTCGCGATCGATACCCGGACGGAGACCGAGTTCGGTCCGGCCCGGGCCTATATCCGGCTCGGCACCGGCCGCTAGCCCCTACAGGCTGCGCGACAGAACCAGGGGCGGGCTGCGGCGACGGCCGTAGGGCGAGGGCGCCGGGCCTCTGCCGTAGCCGGTGCCGTAGCCTTTCGGCTCGGCGCTGCGGGTGAGTTCCGTCGAGAGATTGCGCAGCAGGCTCTCCGAGACCGCCCGCGCGGTGGCCAGCACCGCCTGGTTGGCCGCGACCGCTTCGGAGAAGCGGCCATGCGCCTCGCGGAGCGCCGCGAGGCCCTCGGGCGCGAAGCGGGCGAGCGCCACGGCATTGGCCTTCACCGTCTGGAGGCCCTGGAGATAGGCGCCGGCGAGCGCCGTCTTCTGCGGCGCCTCGGCCAGGCCCTCGGCGAGGCGCCCGACCCGGATGTGGTCGCTCTCGCGCCCGAGCAGGGTTTCGAGCGCCCGCATGGTGGTCAGCGTCTCGGCGACCAGGCGCTCGGCGGCCGCGGCATCGGCGACCGGGGCGGGGCGGACGGCCTCAGCCATGGG
>JAEWKL010000234.1 GCA_023386115.1 Pseudomonadota bacterium | reverse complement strand
GCCCTCGCCTCGGCCGCGATGGCGGCCCGCCCGCCGCGACGCCCGCGCCAGCAGGAGTGATCGTGGGTTTTGCCGGCTCGACCCCATCAACGATGAGGCGCTGAATCCCCTCTCCCCGCGGGGGGGGAGAGGCTTTCGCCCCCTTGCCGGGGGCGAAAGGAGCGCAGGCGAGAGCCGGAGCGAGGGCGAGGGGGTCTCGACGAACGAGCCTCCTCCGGAAGCACCCCCTCACCCTCGCGGCGAATCTGCGATTCGCTGCGGGCTTGCGGCATCCCTCGAGCCGGGAGACAGCCCTCTCCCCACACCCGCGGGGAGAAGAGGGAGACGCGCTCTATTCGGCCCTCGAACCGATCTGATGCCCCGCCTCACCCCCGCATCAACGTCGGCGTCCCGAGGCGCGGGGTCACGCCCTCCCGCATCACCAGGCGGCGCAACGGCGCGATCGTCGAGAGGGCGAGCAGTCCCGCACCCCGGGCGAGATCGCTCGGCAGGAAGGCGGTGAGCAGGCTGCGGTTGAGGGTATCGACCGCACCGGTGCGCAGGCGGGCATCGAGGGCCCGGCTGCGGGCGAAGCCCGAGAGCACCGACTCGGCCCCGGCATCGCGGGCGCCGGCCACGGCGTCGCGCAGGGCCGCCGCGTCGCGAAACCCTAAGTTCAGCCCCTGCGCGCCGATCGGCGGGAAGACGTGGGCCGCCTCGCCGACCAGCGCCAGCCGCGGCCCGACCGGGCGCGGCACCGACAGGCCGCGCATCGGCACCAGGCCCCGCGGACCGTCGATCCGCATGGCGCCAAGCATCGACTGCGCCTGGCGCTCGATCGCCGCGGCGAGGGCGGCATCGTCGAGGGACGCGAGGTGGTCCGCCCGCGCCTCGGCGGAGACCCAGACGAGGCTGGAGCGGCGCCCGCCCGGCAGCGGCACCAGGGTGAAGGGTCCCTCGCGGGTGTGGAATTCGGTCGAGACCTCGCGATGGTCGCGGGCATGGGCCAGGATCGTGGTCAGGGCCTTCTGCGGGTAGGTCCAGCGCCGGACAGTCAGGCCCGCCGCCTCGCGCAGGGGCGAGCCGCCGCCATCGGCCGCGACGACGAGGCGGGCCGCGACGCGGCCGCCGCCCTCCAGCGTCAGGACGGCCCGATCCTCCGTCAGGGTGCGGCTGGCGGCGTCGTGCTCGACGAGGGTGAGGTCCGGGATGGCACGGGCGCGGGCGCGCAGGGCCTCGACCAGGCGCGCATTCTCGATGTTCCAGCCGAAGGCGTCGAGCCCGATCTCACGGGCGACGAACCGGGCCGGCGGCGGGCGAAACAGGCTGCCGGTATCGTCGATCAGGTGCATCTCGGCGAGCGGCGCGGCCTGGGGCTCCAGCGCCTCCCAGGCACCGAGCGCCCGCAGCAGCCGCACCGAGCCGTCGAGGAGCGCCACGGTGCGCCCATCGGCCAGGGGGGCGTGACGGCCGACGAGCACCGTCCGCAGGCCGTCGCGGACGAGCGCCAGGGCCGCCGCCAGGCCGACCGCGCCGGCGCCGACCACCGCCACGTCGTAGAGGGGCCCTTCGGGATTCGAATCGGGTGTCTGGCTCACGAAACGGGTCCTCGCCTGGTCTGTCCGGAGATCTGGGGCCTGCAGGGCCGCTGCGCCATCCCGGCCATTGCCGATTGCAGGGCCGCACCTATGATCCCGGCCGCAAACCAAGACCAAGATGGGAGCGGGCGATGCCCAAGGCGATCCGGGTTCACGAATATGGCGGCCCCGAGGTGATGCGCTACGAGGAGGTGACAGTGGCTGAGCCCGGTCCTGGCCAGATCCGGGTGCGCCAGAGCGCGGTCGGCGTGAACTTCATCGACATCTACTTCCGCTCCGGCCACTACAAGGTGCCCCAGCTCCCCTTCACCCCCGGCAACGAGGGCGCCGGCACGGTGGTGGCGGTCGGCGAGGGCGTCACCGGCTTCAAGCCGGGCGACCGGGTCGCCTACGGCTCGGCCTCGGGCACCTATGCCGAGGAGGTGGTGATCGACACCAAGCAGGTGGTGCGCCTGCCCGACGGCATCGACGACGACACCGCCGCCGCGATGATGCTCAAGGGCCTCACCACCCAGTACCTGCTGCGCCGCACCTACAAGGTCCAGCCCGGCGACACGATCCTGTTCCACGCCGCGGCCGGCGGCGTCGGGCTGATCGCGACGCAATGGGCCAAGCACCTCGGCGCCACGGTGATCGGCACCGTCGGCTCGGAGGACAAGGCCGAGCTCGCCCGCCAGCACGGCTGCGACCACGTCATCCTGTACCGCAACGAGGATTTCGCCGCGAAGGTCAAGGAGATCACCGGCGGCAAGGGCTGCGCGGTGGTCTATGACGGCGTCGGCCAGGCGACCTTCCCGGCCTCGCTCGATTGCCTGAAGCCCTTCGGCTATTACGTGAATTTCGGCAGCGCCTCGGGCGCGGTGACGCAGTTCGACATCAGCTTGCTCGCCCAGAAGGGCTCGCTCTACGCCACGCGGCCGACCCTGTTCACCCACACCGCCGACCGGGCGGTGCTGGAGGAGATGGCTGCCGACCTGTTCGAGGTGGTGCAGAGCGGCGCGGTGAAGATCCCGGTCCATACGCGCGCGACGCTCGCCGACGCCTCGAAGGTCCATGCCGACCTCGCCGGGCGCCAGACGACGGGTGCCACGGTGATGCATCCGTGATCATCTGATGCAGAAGCATCCGATCGCGAATCGGATTCCGCAACCGTGAATCTCGCATCTGCAACGATGATCTGCGAGAGGCAAAAAATCTGAGCGGACGCGCCGGTGGCTCGACACGTCGAGCCTGCTTATGATTCCGCAGCGGCATCCGGGCCGAATCGGTCCCCGCCGGACCGCGTCCGGATGCCGCCGCGGAGACCCGACACGATGGATTCGTACGCCCTGCGAGCGACCGAGACCGATCTGCTCCTCGTCATCGACGTCCAGGCCGATTTCCTGCCCGGCGGCGCGCTCGCGGTGCCGGACGGGGATGCGGTGATCGCGCCGATCAACGCGCTCGGGCGCAAGTTCAAGCACGTCGCCCTGACCCAGGACTGGCACCCGGCGGGCCACGCCTCCTTCGCCACGAGCCATCCGGGCCAGCAGCCCTTCGGCACCGTGCGGCTGGCCTACGGCGAGCAGGTCCTGTGGCCGGAGCACTGCATCCAGGGCACGCCGGGGGCGGAGCTGTCGCCACTCCTCGACCTGCCCCACGCCGAGCTGATCATCCGCAAGGGCTACCGGCCCGGGATCGACAGCTACTCGGCCTTCCGGGAGGCCGATCGCACGACCCCGACCGGGCTCGCCGGCTATCTGCGCGAGCGCGGCTTCACACGGGTGTTCCTGTGCGGCGTCGCCACCGATTACTGCGTCGGCTGGAGCGCCATCGACGCGCGGGCGGCAGGCTTCGGGGCGGTGGTGGTCGAGGATGCCTGCCGGGCGATCGACCTGGACGGCTCCCTGGAGCGGGCCTGGGGCGACATGGCGGCGGCCGGGGTGGAGCGGGAGGAGAGCGGAGCGATCGGGGGGTAGGGTCGCTGCGCGCCTCGCTCGGCGACACAGAAGCGCTCTCTCGCCAACCCGGGGCCGTGCAGCGGATGCCGGGGACGACGCGATGGATGTCACCGGCGCCCGGGCGTGCCGAAGCTCACGCCACCGCCGCCATGCCGCCCGTCGGCGCCTCCCATTCCGGTCCCCAGATCTGCACCACGTGCCCGGGCGAGACCTCCCGGTAGAGGCGCTCCGGCGGAACGTAATCGACCGGGCGGATTGGGCTCTTGATCTCGTCGCTGCGCACCGCGTGGAGCTGGCGCCGGCGGCTCGGATCGGGGACCGGCACGGCCGCGATCAGCTTCTTGGTGTAGGGGTGCTGCGGGGCCCCGAAGATCGCCGCGCGGGGGCCGATCTCGACGATCTCGCCGAGATACATCACGGCGACCCGGTGGCTCACGCGCTCCACCACCGCCATGTCGTGCGAGATGAACAGGTAGGCCAGGCCGAGCGAGGCCTGCAGGTCGAGCATCAGGTTCACCACCTGCGCCTTGACGGAGACGTCCAGCGCCGAGACCGATTCGTCGGCCACGATCAGCCGCGGCTCCAGCGCGAGCGTGCGGGCGATGCAGATGCGCTGGCGCTGGCCGCCGGAGAATTCGTGCGGGAAGCGGCTCGCCATCTCGGGCTTGAGGCCGACCCGGCGCAGGAGGTCGGCGGCGCGCTCGCGGGCTTGCGCCCGGGAGCACAGGCGGTTGATCAGCAGCGGCTCGGCGATGGCGCTACCGACGCTCATGCGCGGGTCGAGGCTGGCGAAGGGATCCTGGAAGATCATCTGCATCCGCCGGCGGCACGCGCGCAGGGCGGAGGGCGAGAGGCCGAGCACGTCCTCGCCGTCGAGGAGCACCGAGCCGGCAACGGGCTCGATCAGCCGCAGCACCGAGCGGCCGGTGGTGGACTTCCCGCAACCCGATTCGCCGACGAGGGCCAGGGTCTCGCCCTCGCGCACCGCGAAGGAGACGTTCTCGACCGCATGGACCCGGCCGCGCACCCGCGACAGCAGGCCGCCGCGGATGTCGAAGCGGGTGGTCAGGCCCTTGACCTCCAGCACCGGGCGCTCGCCCTCCCGGACGGTATCGGGCAGGGGCGGGGACGCCTCGGGCTCGCCGGTGGCGCGATCGACGATCGGGAACCGGGCCGGGTGCGGCTGCCCCTTCATCGCCCCGAGGGTGGGCACGGCGGCCAGCAGCGCGCGGCTGTAGGGATGGGCCGGGCGGCGGAAGATCTGCTCGGTGGCGCCGGTCTCGACGGCGCGCCCGTCGACCATCACCACGGTGCGGTCGGCGATCTCGGCCACCACCCCCATGTCGTGGGTGATGAACAGGACCGACATGCCCTCCTCCTCCTGGAGGAGCTTGATGAGGTCGAGGATCTGGGCCTGGATGGTGACGTCGAGGGCCGTGGTCGGCTCGTCGGCGATCAGGAGCTTCGGCCGGCAGGCGAGCGCCATCGCGATCATCACCCGTTGGCGCATGCCCCCGGAGAAGCGGTGCGGGTAATCGTGCACCCGCGAGGCGGCGGCGGGGATCCGCACCTTGTCGAACAGCCGCACCGTCTCGGCCTCGGCCTCCTTCTGCGACAGGCCGCGGTGGAGCCGCAGGGCTTCGCCGATCTGGAAGCCGACGGTGAGCACCGGGTTGAGGCTCGTCATCGGCTCCTGGAAGATCATCGCGACGTCGTCGCCGCGGATCCGGCGCATCTCGGCGTCGGGCAGGCGCAGGAGGTCGCGGCCCTCGAGCAGCACGCGGCCGCCGGTGCGGGTCGCATCGCGGGGCGTGAGCCGCATGATCGAGAGCGCGGTGACGCTCTTGCCGGAGCCCGACTCGCCCACCAGGGCGACCGTCTCCTTGGGGCCGATCTCGAACGAGACGCCGTGCACCACCGGGCGCCAGGCCTGCTCGGAGCGGAACGCGACGGTGAGGTCCTGGACCGAGAGGATCGGGGTGGTCATGGGTGTCCCCTTGAGGAGATTCTGTGGAAGGGCGCGCCGTCGCTCCTGACACCCGGCCCTTTCCGGGCCCGGAAAGGGTGGGGGCGGTTGAGGGTCACAGCACCCGCCGCGGATCGAGGGCGTCGCGCAGGCCGTCGCCGATGAAGTTGATCGACAGCACGGTCAAAAAAATCGCGGCGCCCGGGAACAGCGCCCAGTGCGGCGCCACGTCGAGGTGGTCCTTGGCGTCGTAGAGGAGCCGGCCCCAGGTCGGGATGTCGGGTGGGAAGCCCAATCCGAGGAACGACAGGGTCGATTCGGCGATGATCGCCGAGGAGACCTCGATCGTCGCCGCGACGATCACCGGACCCAGCGCGTTCGGCAGGATGTGGCGGGTGACGAGGTGCCAGGACGTGGCGCCTTGCGAGCGCGCCGCCTCCACGAACTCCTTCTCGCGCAAGGACAGGAACTGCGCGCGGACGAGGCGCGCCACCGGCATCCAGCGCAGGCCCCCGATGACCGCGACGATCATCACGAACACGCCGCCCTCGACCCCGAAGAGCTGCTTCAGCTGGTCGCGGAACAGGTAGATGATGAGGAGCAGGAGCGGCAGCTGCGGCAGCGACAGGAACAGGTCGGTCAGCCACATCAGCACCGGATCGAGGAAGCGGCGCGACATGCCGGCGAGCGCGCCGACCACCACGCCGACGACGGCCGCCACGATCATCGCCGCGAAGCCGACGGCGAGCGAGATGCGGCCGCCATAGATCATGCGGGCGAGCAGGTCCTGGCCGAGGTCGTCGGTGCCAAGCGGGTGGGCCCAGGACGGGCCCTGGAGCGTCGCCGCGAAGTCGATCTCGTCGATCGCCACCGGCCAGACCCAGCCGCCGACGAGGACCGCCAGCACGAGGAGGCCGAGCACCCCGATGCTGACGACCGCCAGGCGGTGGCGGCGGAAGCGCCGCCAGGTGTCCCGCCCCGAGACCGCCGGGGCGGAGGCCGGCGCCGCCTCAGCGGTAGGAGATGCGAGGGTCGAGCCAGCCATAGAGGAGGTCCGCGACGAGGTTGAACAGGACGACGAGGCAGGCGAACACGAAGGTGACGGCCATCACCACCGGCGTGTCGTTGGCGAGCATCGCGTTGATGAGGAGCGAGCCGATCCCGGGGATCCGAAAGATCTGCTCGGTGACGATGGCGCCGCCGAACACCGCCGGGATCTGGAGCGCCACCAGGGTGACGACCGGGATCAGCGCGTTGCGGGCGATGTGGCGCACCGTGACGGTGCCATCCGACAGGCCCTTGGCCCGGGCGGTGGTGACGTAGTCGAGGCGGGCCACGTCGAGCACCGAGGCGCGGACGTAGCGGGTGTAGGACGCGGCCTGGAAGAAGCCCAGCACGCAGACCGGCATGATCGCCTGCCGGACATGCTCCCAGACCCAGCGCCAGCCCGTCGCCGCGATGTCGGCCTGGTAGACGAAGGGCAGCCAGTCGAGGGTGAGGCTGAACAGCAGGATGAACAGCAGGCCGGTGAAGAAGGTCGGCAGCGAGAAGCCCACGAAGGCGAGCGTGTTCGCCACCTGGTCGAAGACCGAGTAGGGCCGGATCGCCGCCAGGATGCCGACCGGCACGGCGATGAGCAGGGCCAGGACCTGCGACGAGCCGACCACGAACAGGGTGGTGGGCAGGCGCTGCAGGATCAGCTCGTCGACATTGACCCGGCTGGCGAAGGAGAAGCCCCAGTCGCCCTGGAGCATCGCCGTCAGCCAGTGCAGGTAGCGCACCAGGATCGGGTCATCGAGGCCGAACTTCAACCGCAGGGCCTCGCGGACCTCGGGCGGCACGTTGGGATTGGTGGCGAGCTCGCCGAAGGGATCGCCCGGCGCCAGCGCCAGCACGGTGAACAGGATGAGGCTGATCCCGAGCAGGCTCGGGATCGCGATCAGCAGGCGGCGAAGGAGGTAGGCGCCCATCGGGTGATCTTTACGCCTGCTTGTACCACTCGGCCAGGAAGGTCAGCGAGTTGTCCCAGCCGGTCGAGGGCGCCTGGAGCTTGCCGTTGATCGCCGAGACCTGGGCGCGGTGGACGAGCGGCAGGACGTAATCGGCCACGATCAGGTCGTTCATCTTGATGAACAGGGCGGCGCGCTTGGCGAGGTCGAGCTCGCCCTGCGCCGCGCGGTAGAGGGCGTCGACCTCCGGGTTCTGCATCCGGCAGATGTTGCGGCCCTGCCACTTGTTGGCCTTGGTGGCGGCCTCCCAGGAAACGTATTGCAGCCCGAACACCGCCGGGTCGGCCTGCGACATGTTCCAGGTATACATCTCCATGTCGGCGTAGAAATGCGGGTAGGTGTCCGGATTGGCCACGTCGGAGGAGAAGAACACGGAGCCGGGAATCGATTTCAGCTCCATGTCGATGCCGGCCTTCTGGGCGGCCTGCTTGATGATCGCCTGGGTCTTCTGGCGCGGCGCGTTGATCGAGGTCTGGAAGACGAATTTCAGCTTCTTGCCGTCCTTGGCGCGGATGCCGTCGCCGCCCTTCTTCCAGCCGGCCTCCTCCAGGATCTGCGCCGCCTTGTCGGGCTCGAAGGCGAAGGAGGTGGACTTCGACACGAAGGCGGCCGGGCCGTTGAAGACGTTGGCGGTGGCCCGCCCCGTGCGGCCGTAGATGTATTGCTGGATCGCCGCCCGGTTGACGAGCAGGTTCATCGCCTTGCGCACCGCCGGGTCCGAGAAGGCCGGGTGCTTGGTCTTGAGCGAGGCGCGCTCGCCGTCGACCTCGACATTCGGATCGGTGGCATTCAGCAGCAGGAATTCGAGGTTGCCGCCGTATTCCATCGTGACCCGGCCCTTGCCCTCGGCCTCGAGCCGCTTGAGGATCTCGTCCTCGACCTGCATGTTCCAGGCATAGTCGTACTCGCCGGTCTGCAGCACGGCGCGGGCGGCCGAGACCGCGTCACCGCCACCCTTCATCTCGATCGAGTCGAAGAACGGCCGGTTCGGCACGTGGTAATCCGGGTTGCGCACGCCGCGCAGGATGTCGCCGGGGCGGAACTCGCTGAACTTGTAGGGGCCGGTGCCGACCGGCGCGAGGTTCGCCGGCGCGTCGCGGGACTTGTCGCCGACATAGTCCGCGAAGACGTGCTTGGGGATGATCATCCCGGCGCTCGACACGAAGGCGTCGGCCCAGAACGGCGTCGGCTCCTTGAAGGAGAGCTTGACCGTCAGGTCGTCGACCTTCTCGACCTTGACGTTGATGTAGCTGCCGCCGGTGACCGCGGCGGTGGCCGGGTTGGCGGCGTATTCCGCCGTGAACACCACGTCGTCGGCCGTGAACGGCTTGCCGTCGTGCCACTTCACGTTGGGCTTGAGCTTCCAGGTCACCGAGCGGCCATCCGCCGCGACGCCGCCATTCTCCTTGGAGGGGATCTCGGCCGCCAGGATCGGGAACAGGTTGCCGTCGGCATCCCAGGCCGCCAGCGGCTCGTAGAAGATGCGCGACCCCTCCTGGTCCTTGGTGCCGATGGCGAAATGCGGGTTGATCAGGGTGGCGGCCTGCCAGAAAAGCAGCTTGAGCGGCCCGCCGCCGCCGGCCTTGCCCGGCTTGTAGGCGTCGCGCAAGCCGTTCGCCGCGAAGGCGACGCCATTCTGCGCCAGCATCATCCCGGCCATCGGGGCGGTGAGGCCGAGCGCCAGCATCCGGCGCACGAAGCTGCGCCGCGACAGGCTCCCGTCCTTCACCTCGCCGATCATCGCACGCAGGTCATGCTCGGTCATGGACGCTCACCCTTCTGGCTGGCCTTGAACTGACGGGCAGCATCGCGCCCGCCGTTCCGGTCCGCAAGCCACTGAGAAACTTTGCCCAAGGCATTCGGCCCCAGAGTTTCCGGTCCGCACAGCCACTGGTCGCGGAGCCATTCGCAATTCGCGCGCCACGTCCGCTCCCGCCGCGCTTCACCCGGCAAGCCGCCTGCATGAGGCTGGCGCGCAAGGCGGCCCGCCGAGGGTCCGCACCGGAGGAAATCCCATGGACAACCGCAACGCCGTCTGGCGCCAGGTCGACGCGCACAAGGACCGGCTCATCGCCCTCTCCGACGAGGTGTGGGGCACGCCGGAGGTCTGCTACACGGAGGAGCGCTCGGCGGCCGCGCACGCGGCCGAGCTGCGCCACCAGGGTTTTCGCGTGACCGAAGGCGCCGCCGGCATCCCGACCGCGGTGATCGGCGAGGCCGGGGAGGGGGGTCCGGTCATCGCGTTCCTGGGCGAGTATGACGCGCTGCCGGGCCTGAGCCAGGAGGCGGGCGTCGCGGCCCACAAACCGGTCGAGACCGGCGGCCACGGCCATGGCTGCGGGCACAACCTGCTCGGCTCGGCGGCACTCCTGGCAGCCACGGCGCTCAAGGACTGGCTCGCCGAGACCGGATTGCCCGGCCGCGTGCGTTATTACGGCTGCCCGGCCGAGGAAGGCGGCGCCGCCAAGGCCTTCATGGTACGCGAAGGCCTGTTTTCGGATGCCGACGCCGCCGTGACCTGGCACCCGTCGAGCTTCTGGGAGGTCACGCCGCCCCTGTCGCTCGCCAACACGAGGGCCGATTTCGTGTTCACCGGCCGTGCTGCGCACGCAGCGGCGGCTCCGCATCTCGGGCGCTCGGCCCTCGACGCGGTCGAATTGATGAATGTCGGCGTCAACTACATGCGCGAGCACATGCCGAGCGACGCGCGGGTGCATTACGCGCTCCTCGACACCGGCGGCATCGCCCCGAACGTCGTCCAGGCCCATGCCCGGGTGCGCTACTCGATCCGCGCCCGCGACCTGCCCGGCATGCGCGACCTCGTCGCCCGCGTGCGCAAGATCGCCGAGGGCGCCGCGCTGATGACCGAGACCACCATGGAGATGCGCATCGTCAGCGCGGTCTCGAACCTCGTCGGCAACATGCCGCTGGAGGAGGCGCTCCACGGGGTGATGGAGGTTCTCGGCGCACCCCATTTCGACGAGGCCGACCGCGCCTTCGCCCAGGAGATCCAGGGCACGCTGACGCCGCAGGACATCGCGGCGGTCTATCGCACCATCGGGCTGCCGGTGACCGATGCGCCGCTCGCCGATTTCCTGGTGCCCCTCGACGCCCGCCGCAACCCGGCGATCGGCTCGACCGATGTCGGCGACGTGAGCTGGGTGGTGCCGACGGTGCAGGCCCATGCCCCGACGGTGGCGATCGGCACGCCGTTCCACACCTGGCAGGTAGTGGCGCAAGGCAAGACCCCCGCCGCCCACAAGGCGATGGTGCAGGTGGCCAAGGCCATGGCGGCGCTCGGCGCCCGCCTCGCCACGGACGAAGGCTTGCGCGACGCCGCCAAGGCGGACCTGAAGGCCCGCACGGGTCCGGAGGGCTACGTCTCGCCCCTGCCGGCGGAGGTGCAGCCGCCCTTGACGATGTCGGTGGGGTGAGGCGAGGAGGTCAGCCGCCCTTGGAAGGCCGCTTGCCGGCGAAGCGGAGGGACCGGAACGCTGGCCATCCCTTGCACGAGTGCACCATGTGCACTAATCTGCTGCTATGCAGGGACGATGACGTGTGCCGACCTTCCACCGCTTCGCCAGTTTCCGGATCGAGATGCGATCCCGGGATCGCAATCCTCCGCATTTCCACATGATCGGCCCGGATTTCCATGCCCTCGTCGACATCCGAACGTACAGGTGATCGAGGGGACTTATACCCGCTCGGCTCTCGCCGAGGCACTGGCCTGGGCGGCCGGACGGACCGAGGCCCTGCTCGCCGAATGGAGCCGTCTCAATGGACGAGACTGACATCGTCACGGTCGGCCGACGCCTGCCGAAGCTGGCAGCTGTCGCCCCCACGGGAAAACCGTTCACCGTGCAGGTCACCTGGGCGGAGGGCGAGCGCGTCGGCCGGACCGACAGCGTGGATCTCGCCCCGGTGATTTTCACCTTCAAGGTCTTCCGGCCACTGCGCGACGGTACGGTGCCGTTCGAGAGCGTCGAGGTGGGCGAGTGGGGGGCCACCCTTGCCTGGACAGGGTATCCCGACCTCGAGATCGGTGCCGAGTCCGTCGAGGAACTGGCGGCCGAGACCATGACGAACCACGACTTCGCCGCCTTCCTCAAGCGAAACCGGCTGACCCTTGATGCCGCCGCCGCCCATCTCGGCATCGCGCGGCGTCTCGTCGCCTACTACGCCAAGGAGCGAGAGATTCCCCGGTACATCGCCCTGGCCTGTCGTTACCTCGACGGGCAGATCGACGGGGGCCCGGGCGATGGCGGCAGGGCCGTGAGCGAAGCGGCCTGACGCCCCGACCTTCAGACCTTCGCTCCGCCGTCGCGTCTCAACATCGATGGGACGAGCATCATTCCCGTTCTCCAGCCCGGACGCCCCATGGACCAGACCCAGCCGCCGGCCCCGATCGCCATCGACGACTTCCTGAAGCTCGACGTGCGGGTCGGCACCGTCGTCGAGGCGGCGCCGATCCCGCAGGCGCGCCGGCCGGCCTACCGCCTCGTCATCGATCTCGGCGAAGCGATCGGCCTGAAGAAATCCTCCGCCCAGGTGGCGGTGCACTACACCCCCGATGCCCTGATCGGCCGGCAGGTGCTCTGCGTCGTCAACCTGCCGCCGCGACAGGTCGGTCCGGTGCGCTCCGAGGTGCTGACCCTCGGCCTGCCGGACGCGGAGGGCGCGGTGGTGCTGATCGCGCCCGAGCGGCCGGTGCCGAATGGCGGGCGGCTGTATTGATCCCCGAGGAGAGGCGAAGCACCATGACCTCCAGCCACGGCCCCCGTTCCAGCCATGGTCCCCGTTCCAGCCATGGTCCCTTGCGGGTCGGCATCGGAGGCCCAGTCGGGTCGGGCAAGACCGCCCTGATGGAGGGCCTGTGCAAGGCCCTGCGCGAGCGCTACGACCTTTGCGCCATCACCAATGACATCTACACCAAGGAGGATGCGCGCCTCCTTACCGTGGCCGGCGCCTTGGCCGAAGAGCGCATCATGGGCGTCGAGACCGGCGGCTGCCCGCATACGGCGATCCGCGAGGACGCCTCGATCAACCTCGCGGCGGTGGCGGAGATGCGCCGGCGCTTCCCGGCCCTCGACCTGGTGCTGCTCGAATCCGGCGGCGACAACCTCGCGGCCACCTTCTCGCCGGAACTCGCCGACCTGACGATCTACGTCATCGACGTGGCCGGAGGGGAAAAAATCCCGCGCAAGGGCGGGCCCGGCATCACCCGCTCGGACCTCCTCGTGATCAACAAGACCGACCTCGCGCCCCTCGTCGGCGCCGATCTCGGGGTGATGGAGGAGGACACCAAGCGGATGCGGGGCCAGCGGCCCTACGTGTTCGCCTCCTTGCGCCACGGCGACGGCGTCGAGGCGGTGGCACGGTTCGTGGTGGAGGCCGGCGGGCTTTAGTGCTCCTCGACCTGCTGCACTGGCTCGTCCAGCCGGCCTCGCTGCCGGCGCGGCGCCTCGGCTATGCCGGCGACAGCGTGCGGCTCGCCTCGCGGTCGCGGCGCTGCCGCGCCACCTGGGCACCGCACCTGGCCGCGGCGAAGGACACGGTGCGGACGGCGATGGAGGATCTCCCCCGGCGCGACCTCGCGGTGGTGCTGGGCTCCGGCCTCCTCGACGACGTGCCGATCGCCGATCTGGCCGCCGCGTTCCGGCGGGTGGCGCTGGTCGATGCGGTACATCCCTGGCGGGGACGCTGGCGGGCGCGCGGCCACGCCAACGTCGCGCGCCTCGTCCACGACCTGAGCGGCACGCAAGGGCTGATGCTCGGCGGCAGCGACGGCTTCGAGCCGGTGCTGCCGCCGGTCTGCGCCACGGCCGACCTCGTTGTGTCGGCCAACCTCCTGTCGCAGCTGCCGATCCTGCCGGTGGCGCGGCTCGAGTCCGTGGGCCGGCTCGGACCCTGGACGGACCCGGAGGCCTTCGGGCGCCGCATCGTCGCGGCCCATCTCGACGCCCTGGCGGGGCTGTCGGCCCGCATCTGCCTCGTCACCGATCGCGACGAGACCGAGGAGGATCGGGACGGGCGGGTGCTGGAGCGGATCGATCTCCTCCACGGGGTCGATCCGGGACCGGCACCGCGGAGCTGGGACTGGGTGCTGGCGCCGTTCGGCGAGGCGTCTCGCGATCGCCGCCTGGTGCACCGCGTCGGCGCCTGGCCGGATTGGCAGCCGGCGGTATGATACCGCCGCGGGGGGGGGGCGGGGGGGGGCCCAGAC
>JAEWKL010000230.1 GCA_023386115.1 Pseudomonadota bacterium | reverse complement strand
CGGTCGCGGAGATCGGCCGCCAGGTCGTGCAGGCCGCCACCATGTCGGCGGAGGCGGTGGCGCAGGCGCGGGATGCCGGCGGCACGATGGCGGACCTCTCCGCCGCCGCCGCCCGCATCGGCGACGTCGTCGGCCTCGTGTCGCAGATCGCCGGCCAGACCAACCTCCTCGCCCTCAACGCCACCATCGAGGCGGCGCGGGCGGGGGAGGCCGGTCGCGGCTTCGCGGTGGTCGCCGCGGAGGTGAAGGAACTGGCCGGTCAGACGGCCCGCGCGACCGAGGAGATCGGCCGCCACGTTGCGGCGATCCAGTCCACCAGCCAGGGCGCCGGGGCGGCGATCGCCGGCGTCACCGCGCAGATCGAGGCGATGAGCCAGGTCGCGACCGGCATCGCCTCGGCGATCGAGGAGCAGGGCGCGATGACCCAGGAGATCGTGCGCCAGATGGCCGAGGCGACGGACGGCACCGCCGGTATGACGCGCGACTTCGGCGAGGGCGCCGACGCGGCCGGCACCGCGGGCCGCGCGGCCTCCGAGGTCGCGCAGGCCTCCGACGCCCTGTCGGACCAGTGCGCCCGCCTGCGCCAGGAGGTCGACGGCTTCTTGAGCAGCGTCCGCGCTGCCTGACGGCCGACCCGACGGTCGTCCTCTCACGACCGTCGGCCTCGCCCCCTACCGGCCGAGATGCTGGTTGAAGAACCAGGCGATCTCCTCGAACACCTTCCGGGTCTCGGGCGCGGTGTCGTCGCGGATGTAGTGGGCGTGCGATTGCCCCTCGCCGACCTGCAGATACGCTTCGACCCCGGCATCGCGCAGCTTGCGGTGCACCCGCACGGTGTTCGACAGTAGCAGGTCGCGGGTGCCCGTGGTCAGGATCGTCGGCGGAAAGCCGTGCATGTCGCCGTAGACCGGCGACAGCATCGGGTCCTTGAGATCGTGGCCGTTGGCGTAGACCTTGGCCCCGTCGTCGCAGAAGCCGTCGGGCGAGACCAGCACGTTGTCGAGCATCGCGTTGGTGACGAAGCTGTCGCCGACCTTGGTGGTGTCCGACATCGGCGTCCCGGGGGCGATGGCGGCGGGGAGCGGCAGACCCTCCTGCTTGGCCCGCAGCACCATGGCGAGGGTCAGCGCCCCGCCCGCCGAGGTGCCGAAGATCGCCATGTTCTTCGGGTCGGCCATCTTGGTGGCCGCCCTCCACACCGTCATGGCGTCGTCGTGCGCGGCCGGATAGGTCGCCTCCGGGGGCATCCGGTAATCGACCGAGATGACCTTGAAGCGGCCGAACCCGGCCATGAAGATCGCCTCCGGCAGGCCGGCCTCGCCGGGATTGAGCACGTAGCAGCCGCCATGGACGTGGACGAGGAGCCGGTTGCGGTTCTCGGGCGGGATCTCCTCGGGGGTGAGGATGAAGGCCCGCACGCCGTCGATCGTGGTGCGTTCGACCTTCACCTTCAGGCGCTCGAGCATGCCGGGCACGAGCTTCGCCAGCGCGGCCGCGCCGGCCTCGGCGACGGGCTTCCACGCTTCTCCGGTCTTCGGCTGGATGTTCCAGTTGCTGCGCAACGGCGCGCCGATGATCTTCGCCATCTGCGGGCTGACGTCGCTCGGGACCGGCACGCTCTTGGCCGGCACCTCCAGCGGCGGAGCACCTTGCGCGACCACGGACGTGGCGGCGACGAGACCTGCCAAGGTGCCGGTCGCCAAGGCGCTTCTCCAGCCGCCGAAGCGGCGCGGATGATCGATCATGGGCATCTGTCCTCCCGGCCGTTCTGCGCGCCATCTCGTGCGGCGCTCCGCGGCTGGGACGATTTTAGGGGAGGGGAGTATGCTCGCAAGCCGGCGGAGCGACGCTGCCCATGCTTATGCGAGGGGCATCACGCCGAGCGGTCGCCAGATGTCGGAGATGCGGCGCGTTTTCGCCGATTCTACGCGAGGGAGAACCTGTGTCGTTGCCATCCCGCAAGCAGGGATGGGCACCTCGACTGCGGTGATGAACCGTCATCAACGGCTATCTGGCGGAGACGGAGTCCGCCATACTCATGTTCGTGCATGTTCTGGTCTGTTCGTACAACTGTGAAAAATCAAAGAGTTGGCTGTTAATCTACCTTCCAGCGTTCGCCGTCGTTCGCTACAATCCGCGTCACTTGTTGGGGTGAATGTTGGGGTGAGTTGGGGTGGCCCGTCCTGTGAAGAGGCTGAGCGCTCGCTCGGTCGCAACCATCACCAAGCCCGGTCGCCACTCAGATGGTGACGGCCTCTACCTCATCGTTGACCCCAGCGGCGCTAAGCGCTGGCTGTTCCTGTTCCGTTGGCAGGGCAAGCTCAAGGAGATGGGCCTGGGCGGTCTCTCCGCCGTGTCGCTCGCCGATGCGCGCGAGGCCGCGTCCGAGGCGCGCCGGAGCGTGAAGTCGGGTCGCAACCCGATCGAGGCCAGGCGATCAGCCAAGAGCGACGAGGCGGCGCTGATCACCTTCGGCGCCTTTGCCGACAGAGTCGTGGCCGACCTGTCGCCCGGCTTCCGCAATGAGAAGCACAAGGCGCAGTGGGCGATGACACTGACGACTTATGCGGCGGCGCTGCGCTCAACACCGATCGAGGCGGTCGGCACGGACGATGTGCTCGGGGTGCTGGCTCCCATCTGGCAGACGAAGAGCGAGACGGCCTCGCGGCTGCGGGGGCGGATCGAGCGTGTGCTCGATGCTGCGAAGGCGAAGGGGTTGCGCACGGGCGAGAACCCGGCACGGTGGCGAGGTCATCTCGACAAGCTGCTTCCGGCCCGGCGCAAGCTCACGCGTGGCCACCATGCTGCAATGCCGTTCGAGGACCTGCCGGCGTTCGTAGCCACCCTGCGCGAGCGTGAAGCGGTCGCTGCCATGGCATTGGAGTTCTGCATCCTCAACGCGTCCCAGTCGGGCGAGGTGCTGGGGGCTCGCTGGAGCGAGATCGACCGTAAGGCGAAGGTCTGGATCATCCCCGCCTCTCGCATGAAGGCTGGCCGCGAGCACCGGGTGCCCCTCACATCGCGGACATTGGATATTCTCGATCGTGTCGAGGCTCTTCGGACGGGCGACTACATCTTCCCAGGCCAGAAGCAAGGTCGGCCTCTGTCGGTCATGTCAATGGAGATGCTGCTGCGGCGAATGGAGGTGCCGTACACTGTCCATGGCTTTCGGAGTTCGTTCCGGGACTGGGCTGGCGAGCGCACGGCCTTTCCGCGGGAGATCGCGGAAACCGCGCTCGCGCATGTGGTCGGAGACGCGACAGAACGCGCCTACAGACGCGGCGATGCACTGGAGAAGCGCCGAAATCTCATGACGGCATGGGCCGATTTCTTGGCAACGAGCGTTAGCAACAACGCGGGCGCCGTCGTGATGGTGCGGCGAGCCTGAACACGATCGCAGGGATAGGCCGGCCAGCCGACAAGCCGAGATGCACCACTCGGTTTCCCTGCGACCCTCATGGTGCGCCCTGGTGCGGGCAATGAATTATAAGAGCTTATGGTTTCGAGCGCAGGACTGGCCGCGCGATCAAGCAGAGTATGTATTTCTGCTTCGCGCTCTTCAAGCGATCGGAAAATCTAGATACGGCGAGGATTGGTCAGAAAATGAGTTTGTAACCGACCTTGTTGTAGATTTACCCTTTTACATCGATGCGCATTTGCCGAAAAATCGGCTATATCGCGAACATGCATACAAAATGCTCGCTGACGAGGCTGTGAATCATGTTACAAAGGTAAAAGGTGCCATTTTTCCCATGAGCTTGAACTCGATGCACCCTGGCTCAACAACGTACGAGCTGCAATTTACAAAAGCTGGCTGGGAGTTGGCGAGAAGCAAGATAGCGGCCATCAATGCTCGTCTTCGACCAATTGTTGAACGACGGATGGAGGTGATTAGAAATTTTACGGAGGCGGCAATAAAAGGCCTTGTCGTAACTGCTGCAAGGCCAAAGGACCGATATATGCTCTCAGTGATGGATCCAGCGATTTGGAGTGTCCTCAATTTGAATCATATAACCATAAATGGCGAGTTCGACTCAAGTAATCAAGTAACTTATGCATATTCTGGATCAAAATTCAATTGGATTTTTGTGGAACGTGCATCTCTTGCGCAGTATACGCTGTCGTTATCAGAGTCTGTAAGAGTCGTTTCAAAAGAAAAATATACATCCGTCGATGAACGTAAGGCAAAGGATCTTGCGATCTTTTTGCTGAAATCTAGGCCAGACATCAGCAAGTCAGACGTGCTAACGGCAATAACTGCTGCCGGCATTGTGACTTCCGGCGTTGGGTTCAATCAACGGATCTGGCCCGCCGCTCGTGAGATGGCGGGCTTGCCCACGAAGGCGCCGCCTGGACGCAAGCGTCGCACCTCGGATGAAGCAGGGTCGTAAGGGCGGAAATCGAAGGGCCGAAAATCGAAATGGTAATCGATTGGGCAGATTAATCGCGTGGACTATTTCTAGGCCGTGCAGTGAAGCACCTTCTCCGCATGCCAGCGAATGCGCTGGGACTTGCGGAGAAGCCAATGTGCTCGGAAAGAACAGAGCGCACGTTTGCGGGCGTAGAACGTGAGAACGCTAATTCTAAGCAAAATCATCCGACCCTGAAAGTGCTCCTCACGATAGAGGAGTTCATGATGATATACGCCTTCGGCCGTACCACAACGTATGAATTCCTGAATTCGGGCAGGCTGGAGGCAATCAAGCTCGGGCGCAGCACGCGTATCAAGCGCGAGAGTGCCGACGCCCTTGTGGCGAGCCTTCCCGCCTATCGGGTCACGCGCGCTGCATAATGCCAACCGCCGGCCCCGAAGTCGGGAACCGGCGGCGCGGCAACACTAACAGCACTTGAGCAACGCTGTTTTAGTGCGCCTGCGCAGCCCGCGCCACCGATTTCGTGCCGGTACCTCACAAAAAGGTACCGTTCCATGCACAACGCAGACACTCAGGAAATCCTCCAGATCCGCTGGCTGGCTAATAAGCTCGGCCTCTCGCCAGAGCGCGCCAAAGTTATTGTCGGGCTGATCTTCGAGACTGGGGGACGTCGATGAACATGCTCGAACGCACCACCGATCATATCGCTTACGGCAGCGTCGAAATGCTGTTAGAACACGCGGCCGAGTGCCTGCACTCCGCTGCCCGAAAGGCAGATCTCGCCGTGGCCTGTGCGGATGCCAGTGACCGTCCGGGACTCAACTACCATGCCCGTCAAGGCGCAGCTTATTTCGAGCAGGCTCTCGGCTTCCTGCAGATGCTGAACGAGGCCGTTAAGACGGCCAGAGCGGAAAGGCTGTCGGCATGAGTGACCGCACCAGCCTTCGTCGCGCCATCAGCGCCTACGACAGCGGGCCTCACCGACCGGCCTTCGACGTCCAAGAGGTGCCATCACCGGATCAGCCCCTGCGCAGCAGCAAGGCGACCTCTCCTCCTGCCGAGATAGAGAAGCTGCCGCTGTTCCTGCCTTTGCCGCCGGCCGAGCCCTATCCCATTCAGGAACTCGGACCGGTGTTGGGCGACGCCGCCGCGGCGATCGCTCGCAAGGTGCAGACGCCCGACGCGATCGCCGCGCAGGCGGTGCTCGCCGCCGCTTCTCTCGCCACGCAGGCTCACGCCGACGTGCTTATGCCCTACGGCCAGACCCGGCCGCTCAGCCTCTTCCTTGTCACGGTCGCCGCATCGGGCGACCGCAAGAGTACGGCTGACAACGAGGCGCTGTGGCCGATCCGCCGCCGCGAGGAGACGCTAGGCCTCTATCACTCGCAGGAGATCCTCGACTGGCTTGTCACCCACGCAGCCTGGGCGGCGGAGAAGCGCAAGATCGAGGGGGATCGCAAGCTCGGCTTCGAAGACCGCAAGTGCGCGCTGACGACGCTCGGCCCTGAACCTGACCCGCCGCTCCGTCCGGTCCTGACGAGCGCCGAGCCAACCTTCGAGGGCCTGATCAAAGCATGGCCTGTCATGCCTGCAGCGCTGGGCGTGTTCACCGCTGAAGGCGGGCAGTTCACGGGCGGGCATGCGATGTCTGCGGAGAACCGCCTGCGCACCGCGGCCGGGTTCTCTGTGCTATGGGATGGTCAGCCCGTGACGCGCGTGCGAGCTCTTGATGGCGTTAGCAGCCTGCGGGGCCGGCGCCTCGCCATGCACCTCATGGTACAGCCGGACGCAGCCGCCGAGTTCCTGGCTGATCCGGTGCTGCGCGACCAGGGTCTGCTCTCCCGGGTGCTGGTGGCCGCACCCGATAGTATCGCTGGGACGCGCCGCTACCGAGCGCCATCGCCGGCCGATGAGACTCCGCTTCAGACCTATCGCACCCGCATCCTGGCGCTGCTGGAGGCACCCTGGCCAATCAGCGCCGACCGGGCGCAGGGATTGCAGCCGCGCACGCTGCGGCTGACGGAGGCCGCCTGCGATCAGTGGCGGGAGTTCTACGACCACGTTGAGGAGCAGTGCGGGCCGGCCGGCGGGTTGCGAAACGTGCGAGATTTCGCCGCCAAGGTGGCAGAGCATGCGGCCCGCATCGGTGGAGTGCTGACGATCGTCGACGACATGAACGCGTCGGAGGTCAGCGCCACCACCATCGGGCGGGCGATCACCTTGGCGGATTGGTACGTCGCTGAAGCGTCTCGGCTGCAACGGGCAGCACGCACTGATCCGAAGCTCCTGCGCGCCCAAGCGCTGCTCGACTGGCTGCGCTCATACGGCAGCAACGAGATCGAGTTCCGGGACGTCCTGCGACTTGGGCCGGCGCCGACCCGCACGAAGGATGCGGCGGAAGCGGCACTCTCGATCCTGAAAGCTCATGGCTGGATCGAGGAGCCTATTCGCCGACCGCGCCGCATCCGGCTCCTTGGCGAGGAAACCTCGTGATGAAATATCGTTCGTTTCGCCGCACAGAAGCGGCATCACTCCCTGCGACAGTTGCGACAGCTGCGACGGTTTTAGCTCGGGATCGAGAACTGTCGCAGAAGTCGCAACTGTCGCACGAGGCCGTGCTGACACCGAGCACCGGATGGCACAGCAGTGTCGAAAACGTCGCAACCGTCGCAGCGATAAAGTCTGCTTCTGTGTTTGCGGATAGGGCTTATGGGCCGGCCGGCGACTGGCTTGCGGCGTTCGATGAGCGCGCCGCCATCTTGGAGTTCGGTGGCGGCCATGACCGTGCCGAGGCGCAACGCTTGGCGTTCATCGTAATTGTTTTAGCCCTTGGCCCAAGACTAGAAAATTAGGCTGCTGATCACGGGTGTGCCAATGAACGATAATGAAGGACTCAACGAGATCGACGGCTTCGTCGAGAACGTACTCGATGATTTGATCTACGAGGCCGCCGAGGACAGTCACGATGGTCCCCTCGCTCTTGGCCCCGTGCTCATCGAGATGGCGGCCCGGGCGCTTACACGCATGGTGCTGGACCACGGCCTCTCCCCCGACGAAACAATCAAGCTGGCCACAGGCCGGTTCGCGACCATTCTCCACGAGCAGGTGAAGCGCTTGGACGCGCGTTTGCCGGCGGATCTCCGCCTTGTCGAGTAGCGTTTAAGGCCGGGAGTTCGCGTGAGGCTTGTTGGCCTATGCGCCCCAAGCTGACCTTCAATCTCGCATGTCTGAAGGTCCGCTGTCGATCTATAGGCAGAACTGGATGCGAGGGCCTAGCTGTTTGCCCCAGTCATATCTCGGGCTGCTTATGGCGGACTGAATGAACATCGTTTTCAAGCTCGCGCAGGTCACCTGCGATCACGACGAGCGCGGCGTCTGGATGGTCCTCAAGGTCGAGGAGCGGTCGCATGTGCTCTGGACCCAGTGGGAGTATGCGGACGGAACGCTGCACGCGCGGGTCTTACGCGGGCGCGACCTGACGGGGCCGCATCTCAGTCACGCCGTGCAGGTTGTCGAGAACGAGGACCAAGCCTTCGGCTTCGCCGAGACCTTCAGCGACGACATCCCACTCGCGGACGGCGGCATCACGCTTCCGCTGCCGGGAGGGCCGTGCCGGATGACCATATCGCACTCCTGGCCGGATCGTTCCTAACCTTCGACTGCCTCATCCTGGTGGTATCGGTGTCGCCAAGGCCTAACGGACCGGGCACCGGACGGGTCACCGTCCGCGCAAGGTCCGGGCAAACGCCCGCAGCTTCCCGCGGTGCCGGACCGAGGGCGCTATCGCTAAAGGCCGCACATTGACGAGATCAGCGTCTTCCTCCAGGCCGTCGTCGACGGTCAGGCTCGCGTCGAGAGCATCTTCGGGTTCGGGGCGAGCCTGGAGAGCGGCCCAGGGTCGCCGTCGAAAAGGGTTCAGGTGACTAACCAGCTATCGGTGAAACCGGCCGCCGCGGAAGACGCCGCCGTGAAAGCCTCGCCCGCCCGCGAAGCCACCCACCCGGCGCGCGTAAACACCGCGACCGCCGTAGACCCTCCCGCCGTAGACTCGCCGCCCGTAAACCGCGCCGCCGCGATAGCCGTAGACGGCACCGCCACGGTAGCCATATACGGCACCCCCGCGGTAGTACCCGGGCGCACCATAGTAGCCACCGTAGACGTTCGGCCGGCAGACGCCGTATGGCCCTCGATGGAAGCCGATCCCGCAGCCCCCCGCAGCCTCAGCGGTGTCAACGCCGATCCGACCCTTCTCCATCGCGCCGATCCCGAGCCAGGTCCCGAAGGACAGGGCGAAGAGTGCCACCAATACCTTGCTTCGCATCGCGTCCACTCCAGCGTGAGCCTGGGCTGGCCGAGCGGATGGTCGCGCAGCCCCCTACCGCTCGCCGCTCCTCGTGAGGTGCGACGGACGGTGGGACTAGAGCGCCAGCCCGCGGGGTTGTCACCGCTGTAACAGTATCAGTGATGACATCGGGGTCCCGCAGCGGGGAGGATTACCGGTACAGGGCCAGCGCAGCCGCAGGTCGGCGAGCCCGCTCTCCCCTGGTCCAACGGAGCGGCCCGGATGCAAATTCTTCGCGACAAGCGGACGCTACTCGGGGACCGCTCCCCCGAAGACCCGGCCGTGCCGCCCGAAGCGGGAGCGGGAGGGCCAGGGTCGAGGCGCCCCAAGCAGCATGCGCCTCGGCGCCGCTCGACACCCTCAGCCTAGACCCCGCGCATGACGCACGATGGCTCCTCTGCAGGTCAGGGGAGTTGCGCAGCGTATCTACGCAAAATTTGAGGAGCCCACGGCGAGAGAACTGAAATTAAATATCAAATCAGAGCTTCAAGTATTACGAGTATTATTTGATATTTACTCGAACGGAGATGCGAGAGATGCGAAGAAAGTCCCTCGTTACCTGCGTGACGCTCCTTGCGTTGGCCGCGCCTGCGACTGTCGAAACGGCGTGCGCCGCTCCTCTGCCCATCCCTACGATGGCCGACGTCGGGCCGGACAGACCGGTCGTGCCCGTCGCGCGTCGGCATGACTTCCGCGGTGGCTTCCGCGGCGGTTTCGCAGGAAGAGGCCTGGGGCGCCCGGGCTTCGCGGGCGGCGGCATCCGTCGTCCCATCGCGGGCAGGGTCCGGCCCGGCTGGCACGGCGGCGGCGTGCAGCGGCGCGGCGTCGTGGTGCGCCGGAACGTCGTGGTCGGTGGCGTCTACCGGCCCTATGG